>DASZCN010000029.1:0-50466 GCA_035943095.1 Gemmatimonadales bacterium
CACGCCGCGGGCGCGCCCGGTGGCTGCGGCTCCGGCGCCCCCCCGCGTCGATTCACTCTCGTGGACGGTGCAACTCGCAGCCTATGCCGGGCTCGACAAGGCGCTCGCGCTCGCGGACCGCCTGAACGCGCGGGGCGTCACCCCGTTCGTCACGCCGATTGCGCTCGGTGGGCGCGGCGCAGGCGGAGCCACGGTGTGGTATCGTGTGTTCGCGGGCGCCTACCCGACGCGCGACTCGGCCTTGAGCGCGCGCGCCGGCCTGTGGGCTCGCCAGCTTGCCGATCGCGGCCAGGGCGACGTGCTGCGGGCTCCCTACTCCCTCGCTCTTGCCCGGGACAAAACGGGGGGGGGGCGCGCAGGACGGGGAGGGGGGGGCGCCTCTACCGACAGCCTGCGGGCGCGGGGAATCCCGGCGGTCGCATGGGAGGGGGGCCGGCTGCTGGTGGGCGCGTTCGAAAGCCCTGAACAAGCGGCGATTCTCGAGAGCCAACTCAAGCGGGCAGGCGTCTCGGCCACACTCGTCACACGGATGACAACCACACCATGAAATTGACCCGGCTGGAGCTGGCGGGCTTCAAGTCCTTCGCGGGCACGGTGGAGCTTCCGTTCGAGTCAGGCGTGACCGCGATCGTGGGACCGAACGGATGCGGGAAGTCGAACATCTCGGACGCCGTGCGCTGGGTCCTGGGCGAGCAGTCACCGCGCCTGCTGCGGGGCGGCAAGATGGAGGACGTCATCTTCCAGGGCTCGACGGGCCGTCGTCCCGTCAACGTGGCCGAGGTGTCACTCGTCTTCGACAACTCGGACGGGACGCTGCCGGTCGCCTATCAGGAAGTGCTCGTCACGCGACGGCTCTCGCGCTCGGGCCAGAGCGAGTACCTGCTCAACCGGTCCCCGGTGCGGCTGCGCGATGTGCAAGACCTGTTGCGCGGGACGGGGCTCGGAGCAGACGCGGCGGTCGTCATGGAAGCGAAGATGATCGATGCGCTGCTGTCCGAAAAAGCCGAGGAACGCCGCGCGCTGTTCGAGGAAGCCGCCGGAATCGGCCTCTATCGCGATCGGAAGAAGAGCACGGAGCGTCGGCTCGAGGAGACCGGGGCGGATCTGGCGCGGCTCGACGACCTGGTGAGTGAGGTGCAGACCCAGGTCCGAAGCCTGGCACGCCAGCGCGGCAAGGCCGAGCGCTACGGCAAGATGATCGAAGAGCGGTTCGGCGTGGCGCTCACGCTGGTGCGACGCGAGCTCGAAGACTTCGATCTCGCGCTCGGCGGGCTCGGCCAGCGCGCCGAGCAGGTGGCGGCCACGCTGCCCGCGGAGCGCGCCCGGCTCGCCGCCGGGGAGCGGGAGCGCGAAGCGCGGGCGCAGGCGCGGCATGCCGGTGAAGCCGGTCGCACGGAAGTCGAGCGTCGACTCGCCGACGCCAAACTGGAAGTGGGGCGCCTCGAGGGCGACCTGGCGCTCGCGGCCGAGCGGCTGCGGAACGCGGGACAGCGCCGGGCGACCGCGGGGCAACGCCGCGAGCAGGAAGAAGCGCGCGCGGGGCAGGCCGAGCGGGAGCGGGAGGCGGCGGCGGCCGAGCAGGCGGCGGCCGAGCGCGACCTCGCCTCGGTCGGGCAGGAGCTCGCCGGCCGCACCGCGCTCGAGCAGGCGGGCCGCGATGGTCTGCTCACGCAGCGCACGGCCGTGCGCGACATCGAGGAGGATCTCCAGCGACGAGCGGAAGCGTTCCGGGCGCTCGAGGGCGAGCGCGCGGCGCTCGAGCGGGAGCGAGCGGAGTTGCGCCAGCAAGTAGCGCAGGTTTCGCAGGAGCGGCTGACACGGGACGCGGCGGAGCGCGCGGCGACGATGGAAGTTCGGACGCTGGCGCAGCGGGCCGCCACGCAGACGCGTGAGGCGGGAGAGGCGGGAGAGGCACTCGACGCGGCCCGGCGACGTGTGGCCGAGCTCAAGGAGCAGGAGACCCACGGGCGCACGGCGCGCCGCCAGACGGAGGAAGCACTCGCACAGGTGACGGCGCGGCGTGATGCACTCGCCGAGCTCGAGCGCGAGCGCGTGGGCCTCGCCCCCGCCGCCCGCGCGCTCCTCAAGGCCAAAGCGCAGTTGGGCGACGCGGTGATCGGTCCCTTGTCGGACTTCGTGCGCACCAGCCGCAGCGACGCGACGCTCGCCGAGCAGCTCCTGGGCGAGTGGCTGCACGCGGTGCTGGTGCGTGATGCCGCGGCGGTCGACACGATCCGCCAGTGGCACGCGGGAGCCAAACCGGGACCACTAGTCCTGTTGCCCGCCGTACCGGGCCCCCGGCTCGCCGCGGATGGACATCCGCTCCAGGATGCCCTGCGCGTGGACGGACCAGCGGCCGCCTGGGTGCGGGCCCTCCTCGCTGGGCACGAAGTACTGGAGGGCGGGAACGCCCTGCGCCGCGCGAACGGAGCCGTCTTCCTTGCCGGCACCAACGGCACGGGAGGGAGCGGGCCGCTGGAGCGCCGGGCCGAGCTCGAAACGCTGAGCCAGGAGGCACGAGAGGCGGAAGCGCGCCGGGGCGCAACCGCCGCTACTCTCGAGCGCACGCTGAGCGAGCTGAGCGCCGCCGAGGCCGCGTTCGTCGAAGCAGGAACGCGGGCGGAACGCGCCCGCCAGGAGGAGCTCGAGGCCGGGGCCTTGAAGGGCGACGCGGAGCGCGCGGCGTCTCACGCGCAGCGTGAGGCGGCGGACGTCACGGCACAGGTCGACCGGTTGTCGGCGCGGCTCGAGGAGGTGGAAGCCCGGCTGACGACGCTGCACGGAGAGCTGGAGCGACACGAAGTCGAGCGCGTCCGTCTGGACGAGCGACTGGGCGGAGAGCGGGCGCGCCTCGTGGACCTGGAGGCGCAGCAGGAAGCGGCGCGCGAGCAGCGGGTGCGGTGGCAGGTGGATGCCGCGCAGGTCGAGGCGCGGCTCGCGGCCGCCCAGGAGCGATCGAGCCGCGCGGCGGCGGTGGCGCAGGAGGCCCGAGACCAGGCCGCCGCGCTCGTGCAGGAGATGGAGACACTCGAGCGCGAGGCCGCCACGCTCACGGCGCAGCGGGCGCAATGGGAAGACACCCTCAAGGAGCGCCGTCACGCCCTCGGGGCGCTCGAGCGGGCGGCCCGGGATGCCGAGACGCAGGTGGAGCAAGCGGAGGCGGGCCTGGCCCAGGCGGAAGCTACGCTGGACGAGGTCCGGCGGGCGCTCGATGCGCGCGGCGCGGAAGAGCACAAGCTCGAGCTCGAGCGAACGGAGGTCCTGGGCCGGCGCGCGGGGCTGGTCGCGCGCGTCGAGGCCGAGTGGCGCAAGCCCCTCGATCGACTGCTCGCCGAAGCGCCAGAAGTAGCGGGTGATCTCGAGTGGCTGCGCCAGGAGGATGAGCGGTTGCGGGCCGCGATCGACGCGGTCGGGCCGGTGAACGCGCTCGCCATGGACGAGCACGCCGAAGAAACAAAGCGCCTCGAATTCCTCATGACCCAGCGCGACGACCTCGTGGCCGCGCGGCAGTCGCTGCAGCAAGCGGCGCGCGAGATCGATCAAACCGCCAAGACGTTGTTTCTCGACTCGTTCGGCAAGGTGCGCGAGAACTTCCGTACGGTGTTCCAGACGCTGTTCGGTGGCGGCGAATGCGACGTGCGTCTCGCCAACGAGGACGAGCCGCTCGAGAGCGAGATCGAGATCCACGCCGCGCCGCGCGGCAAGCGCACGCAGCGGATCCACCTGCTCTCGTCGGGGGAGCGGACCCTCGTCGCCGTGTCGCTCCTGTTCGCGATCTTTCTCACCAAGCCGAGCCCCTTCTGCCTGCTCGACGAGGTGGACGCGCCGCTCGACGATGCCAACGTGGGTCGCTACGTGCGCTTGCTCGCCGAGTTCAAGGACCTGACGCAGTTCATCGTCATCACGCACAATCCGCGCACCATGCAGGCGGCCGACGCGGTATACGGCGTCACGATGCAGGAGCCCGGTGTCTCCACCATCGTGGGCGTCCGCCTCGGCCAGATGGAACCGGCCTGAGTGGACCTGGTCACCGTCGGCACGGGGACGGTCGCGCCCTCAGCGACCCGTACGTCGGCGTGTCACTGGGTGGCACGCGGAAGCCTCAAGATCCTCCTGGACTGCGGCGCGGGCGCCCTGCACCGTCTCGCCCAGTTCGATCTGCCGTGGCAACAGGTGAGTCACGTGATTCTGTCGCATTTCCATCCGGACCACTGGGGCGAGCTCCCGATGCTGGTGTACGCCCTCAAGCACGTCGCGAGGCCTCCGCGTCAGGAGCCCCTCGTCATCCTGGGTCCGCGCGGGGTGGTGCGTCTCATCAAGCAGCTCGCGGAGGGCTACGGCCCGTGGCTGCTCGACCCCGGATTCCCGATCGGCATCCTCGATGTACAGGACGGGGAGCCGTTCCCCCTCGATCGAGATGTGAGCCTCGAGACGTTCCCGGTGCCGCATACGCCCGAGAGCGTCGCCCTGTCGCTGACCGCACCCGAAGGACGCCTGGTGTACACCGGGGATACCGGCCCGTCCAGCGAGCTCGCGCGGTGGGCGGGTGGGGCGGACGTGCTGCTGGCGGAGTGCTCGCTCCCCAAGGAGATGGCGCTCGACATCCATCTCACACCGGACCAGGCGGGTGAACTGGCAAAGGAGGCCGGGGCGCGGCACCTCGTCTTGACGCACTTCTATCCGCCGGTAGAAACTTCGGACCCGGCACGAATGGCCGGGACGCGGTTCACCGGGCGGGTGACCGCGGCCCGCGACGGCGACCGGTTCACCATCGGAGGGAAGTAGCGGTGCTGATCGTAATGCGACACGGCGCGACGGAGGCCGAGGTCCGGCGCGTTATCGCGGTGATCGAGGAGATGGGCTACAAGGCGCGTCCCATGCCCGGCGCGCAGCGCACTGCCGTGGGCCTCGTCGGCAACGATGGCCGCGTGGACGCCTCGCGGCTCGAAGGTCTCCCCGGCGTGCAGGACGTCATCCACGTCACCAAGCCGTACAAGCAGGTGAGCCGGGAATGGCAGGCCGAGAACACCGTGGTCCGGCTCCCCGGAGGCGTGTCGGTGGGCGGCACCGAGGTGGTCACGATCGCGGGGCCCTGCTCGGTCGAGAGCGAGCAGCAGATCATCGAGGCGGCGCGCCTTGTGAAGGAAGCGGGCGCCGTGATCCTGCGCGGCGGAGCGTGGAAGCCCCGTACGTCACCGTATGCCTTCCAGGGGCTGGGCCGGCCTGGACTCAAGCTGCTGGCGAAGGCGCGCGAGGAGACGGGCCTTCTCATCTGTACCGAGGCGATGGACCCCGAAGGCGTGGGCTACGTGGCCGAGGTCGCGGACATCATCCAGATCGGCGCGCGCAACATGCAGAACTCCACGCTCCTCAAGGCGGCGGGCCGGGCCAAGAAGGCCGTCCTCCTGAAGCGGGGGATGGCGGCTACCATCGAGGAGCTGCTGCTGTCCGCCGAATACGTGCTGGCCGAAGGCAACCACGACGTCATCCTCTGCGAGCGCGGGATTCGCGGGTTCGACACGGCGACGCGGAACGTCTTCGACCTCACCGCGATTCCCGTCGTGCACAAGTTGTCGCACCTGCCGATCATCGCGGACCCGTCCCACGGGACCGGGCTGCGCGACAAGGTCATCCCGATGGCACGCGCAGCCGTAGCCGCGGGCGCAGACGGGATCATGGTCGAAGTCCACCCGAACCCAGAGCAGGCGCTTTCGGACGGCGCGCAGACGCTCTTCCCCGAGCAATTCGCGCAGCTGATGCGCGAGATTCGGGTGATCGCGGATGTGATCGGGCGGCGGGTCGCGGAGCCGGCGATGGTAGGCGGTTAGGCGGTCAGACGGTTAGGCGGTTAGGCGGTTAGGCGGCTAGACGGATAGTGAAACCGTTTACGGACGGCATGCGCGCGGTGGGGCTCGCAGGCGCGACGATTCTACTAACCGTCTGCCCGTCTACCCGTCTAACCGCCCAGGATCCCTGGCCCATCCTCGACCACGCAAGCCAGACCTACCAGACCATCACGAGTCTTTCGGCCGAGTTCGTGCAGGTGATCACGAACCCGATGATCGGTGCGCCGGACACGACGCATGGCCGGCTGTATCAGATGCGGCCCAGCCGGTTCGCCATGCGGTTCACCGATCCGAAAGGCGATCGCATCGTGGCCGACGGCCGCTTCCTGTGGCTGTACACACCGAGTACCACGCCCGGCCAGGTGATCCGCTCGCGTATCCCGGAGTACGGCACCACCGGGCCGAACTTGATCGGGCAGTTCTTGGAGCGGCCACGCGAGCGCTACACGGTCCAGTACGTCCGCGCCGACTCGCTCGATCAGACGGCCGTGGACGTGATCCGGCTCGTGCCGAAGGGGCACGACCAGCCCTACAGCGAAGCGGTGATCTGGGTGGGGCGGGAAGACGGCCTCGTGCACCGTCTGGAGATCACCGAGGCTTCCGGCCAGGAGCGGACGGTGATCCTGCGGAACCTCAAGGTGAACGAGGGCATCCCGGGGCGGGAGCTCACGTTCTCACCCCCGGGCGGAGTACGGGTGGTAGATCAGTAGAATCACGTCGTCTCCTTGAGGTGCTCGAAGCCCGAGTCGCTGCTCAGTATCTGCTCGTCCAGCCAGTGATCGATGATGCTCTTCCGGAAGCGCCATTCCTTGCCGAGTTTCGCCGCCGGAATCCGCTTTTCCTGCGCCCACTTGTAAATCGTCTGCGGCGTGAGTCGCAGGTACCGGGCGACTTCCTCGATCGTCAAGATCTCGTTGTCGAGAGGCCGCTCGGCTGACCTATCGCCATCCCGGGTCATGGGCGCCTGCGCGTAGAATCGCTGATCGTATCGGGAGCGGGTGTGTACAACCCGCGAAACCGAGGGATGGTATCCGGCCGGCGAGGCGCGGGGGTCTGGTCTCCCTGGATCAGCTTGTTGACAGCGTAGATGATCGCCGCGTAGAAGTTGCCTTGGTACTTGCCGAATACCTGGAACGGTTGATTGCGATCACCCAGGAACGGGCGCAGTGTCCACGCCAGCTGAATGCCTACGAATGCGAGCAACACTGCCCACACGCGCATGATGGTCAGCGCCTTCCTGGGATACACGCCGCGCTTCTCGCAGACGACGCTCAACCCCTCGTGCAACGCGTATATGCCGAAGAGCCCGGCCACGCCCGCGAGCGCGATGTTCAGCAGGTGCTGGAAGTAGTAGTTGGCACCGGTGACGAGGAAGAACGCCGTGATTGGCACGAATGCGGCCAGGAGCACACACGTCAGTGCCAGCGCCCCGAACACCAACACCGCAACTTGGAGCAATCGTAAGCGTGAACCCACCAGGACCTGTACAACGAAGAAGGCGGGAAAACAGACCGCGAACGTCGCGAAGAAGAGAAAGGGCAGTTTGACAGCCGCCGACACGGCTTGAGCCGGGCCCGAGTAAGCGCCGGAAACTAACCCGAAGAACCCCGCCAAGAGGATGATCGTCAAAACCGCGTACCGCAGCTTACTGCGAAGCGCGATGCCCTCGACGACCTCCTCGAAGAACTTCTCCCGATCGGAGAGGAGTGCTCTTAAGAAGGCGGAATAGCTGGCGATCGGCTGGTCTGGGCCCAAGGGACGCTCCGCGTCGGGGGCGACCCGAACCTATCAAAATGGTAATGTTATGTCAACAATGATAATGTTACATGATGTTTTCTATGAATTATCGTGCCTCCGCATCACTGTGGGCACGTCGGTAGCGAGGGCCGCCGCCAGGCGGGCTGCGGTGGCCGCATCCATCCCCCGCTTCTGGGCCAGCTCGAGCGCCGCTCGCCCAAGCACGCGATACAGCACGGCATCGTCGGACGTCAACGCCTCGAGGTGGCGCCGGACCGTCGCCTCGTCCCCCCGTGCCACAGGCCCGGTGAGTGCGGCGATCGGTTGCTGGTGCTCGAGGTTCTCGAGTGTGCCCTCCACCAGCGGGCGCAGCGCTTGCCAGGCCTCTTTGTCGGATAGCCCCGCGTGCCGCAGGAGCCGTTGGGCCACCGCCTCGACGACCACGAAGTAGTTGGAGGCGAACACCGCTCCGGCGTGATAGACCGCCTTGGCGTTGGACGGGAGCCGAAACGGCCGCATGCCGAGCTCCCGCGCCAGGTCTTCGGCGACCTCGACGGCGCGCGGCATCCCTTCGACTGCGACCCACGTTCCCTTCAGCCGCTCCGCCGCGCGCTCCGGCTCGGAAATCGTTTGCAGCGGGTGGAACGATCCGAGGGCCGCGCGTGATCCGACGAGCGGCGCGAGCGCCTCCTGCCCTTGCGACCCCGAGAGGTGCAGCACCACCTGCCCGGCACGCACGGCGGCCGCGCGCGCCAGCATTCCTGCAAGCGGCGTGATCGCATCGTCCTTTACCGCGAGAATGAGGACGCCCGCCTCGGCGATCCAGGCGGGCGGCTCGTTTTCCGGGCCTACGGTGAGAACGAGAGGTTTGGGCACCGGCTTCTTGCTGCGGCCGTGCAACCGGACGCTCCGACCCTGGGCGGCGAGCGCGAGCGCCAAGCCCACGCCGGCGCGGCCCGGTCCGATGATGCCGAGCACCAGGGGGCGGGGGCGCCTACGCCCCTCCACGTCAGTTCCGGTTGGTCGGAGCCAGCTGCGCCGTGGCGAGGGCGAGGAGGTCCTGGGGCGTCTTGGCGCGACGCGCCAATCCAAGCGCGGCCCGGACCTGCCGATCTTCGTCCCGCTGACGCCGCACCTCGACCGCACGACTGAACACATAGCGCGCGATCTCGTAGCCTAAGTCCTGCGAGATGACCTCGCGAGCGCCCGTCATGACGCTGTCCGGCACCGCGACGCCGCGGGCACGGACCCGTTTGATCACCTCGTCCGCCATGTCGGGCGTGACCACGAAATTCGGGCTCTTTACCCGACCCGACGTCTTGACCTCGAGTGCGTACCCGGTGCGCACGTCCTGGTAGGTCGTGATCTTGTTGCCCAGGGCCTTGATGAACGCGCGCTCCGCCGTGTCGAATGTGTCGGGCGCCACGAACAGATCCGGCCGGATGCCGCCGCCGCCCAAGAGCACGCGCCCGCGATCCGTATGGAAGATCTGGGTGGAGTCGGTCTTGGTCGTGTCACGCCCCAGCTCGGCGGCTTCGGCCTGCGCCAGCTGGTCCTCTTCGTTCTTGCTCTTGCGCTGGATCGTGCGCCCGCTCGGCGTGTACCAGCGCGCCGTCGTGATCTTGAGCGCCGTCTCGGGCGTGAGCTGCCACAGAGATTGCACGAGCCCCTTTCCAAAGGTCGGCGTGCCCACCACGACCGCCCGATCGTGATCCTGCAGCGCGCCGGCGATGATCTCGGCCGCGCTGGCGCTGAAACCGTTCACGAGCACGACGATCGGGAGGTTCGGCCAGGGCTGCGGCTTCGAGTCCCGGTACGTCCTCGAGATGTTGGGCGCGCGCCCGCGGGTCTCCACGACTTCCTGGCCGGGGTCCAAGAACAACTCGCTCACCGCGACCCCCTGGTCGAGCACGCCGCCGGGATTGCTCCGCAGGTCGAGAATCAACGACTTCATGCCCTGCTTGGAGAGATCGGTGATGGCCTGTGTCAGCTCCGGCGCGGAGGTCTCGCTGACGGTGGTGAGCAGCACGTAACCCACCTTGTCGTCGAGCATCATGGAGACCTGGACCGAGCGCACGTGGATCGTGGCGCGGGTGAGCTTGAAGGTGAGCGGCTGCTCGATGCCGACCCGGTGCACGCGGAGCTCGACCGGGCTCCCGGCGGGGCCGCGCAGCTCCTTCACCGCCTGGTCCTGCTTCCATCCTTCCGTCGACCGCGCGTCGAGCGCGGTGATCTGGTCGCCGGACTCGATCCCGGCGCGCTCCGCGGGCGTATCGGGCAGTGGCGCCACGACGGTGATCCAGCCGTCCCGCACTTCGATCTGAATCCCCAGGCCGCCATAGTTCCCGGTAGTCTGCTCATTGAGCGCCCGGAAGTCGTCTCGTTTCAAGAACACGGAATACGGGTCGTGCAGCTGGTCCAGCATCCCGTCGATCGCCATCTGGTACAGCCGGCGCTCGTCGATCGAATCGACGTAGAAATCGGCCACGTGCGCGAGCACGTCCTCGAACAAGCGCGCCTGTTGATAGACGGAGCCGGTCGGCTCGGCTTCGTGCTGGAGGAACCAGCCGCCCGTGGCCAGCGCCAGACCGGCCGCGGCCGTGACCATTATGACGTTGCGCAGCTTCATGAGATGCCTCGCGTTGAGAGCGCGGTCGCCGCCGTGACCTCGCGCCACGCGGCGTCCTGCACGACTTTCTTCGGTTGTGTCGCGTCGAGGTGCACGACCCCGGGCCCCTCGGCCCGGCGGTACGCCTCGCGCACGCGATGATGGAACGCGTCGTCCTGCCGCTCGAACCGGTCCTGCACCTTGCGCGCCGCGCGCTGCCGAGCACGCCCCAGCTCGACCGGAACGTCCAGGACGAGTGTCACGTCCGGGACCAGCCCACTGGTAGCGAGCCGGATCGCCTGTGCGACCTCGGCCGAGGGCAGCCCGGCCCCCGCCACCTGGTATGCCATCGTCGACAGGTCGAAGCGATCAGCCACCACCACCTGCCCCGCCTCGAGCGCCGGCCGGATGACGCGCTCGACCAAATCCGCGCGCGCCGCGAGAAAGAGAAACAGCTCCGCGACCGGGGGCATCTCATGGGGAAACTTGAGTGCCACCTTGCGAGCCGCCTCCGCCACCGGCGTCCCCCCGGGCTCCCGGACAGTGACGACCGGCAGTCCCTCGGCCAGGAGCCGTGCCCCGAGCCACCGGGCCAATGTCGACTTCCCCGCTCCCTCGGGGCCCTCCACGACGATGAACACTCCTCCCCGCCCCGAGTCCATCTAGCCCAGCGTGATAATGGGGCTCGCCGCCCCCTGCTTCATGCCCTCATAGATCCGGGCGTTGACCTTCTGCATCATCTTCTCGAAGTTCGCCTGCGCCGCCACGACCTGTTGATACACCGTATTTCCCTGGACGCTCTGGAGCGCGCGGTCGTACTGCTCCACTTGTTCCTTTGTGGGTTCCTTCCCCTCCTGGGACGCGTGCTCGATCGTCCCGGCGATGCGCTCGACCTCGGCAAGCAGCTCCCGGCAGGTCGCGTCCTCCTTCATCCGGTCGCTGGCGCGGAGCAGTGTTTTGTATTCGTCACTCTGACCCAGGAGCCGTCCGAGTTCCTGTGCCTTCTGGTCGATCACGCGTCCTCCTCCAGGCTGGCCAGCAGGTACCGCGGCCGGCCGAATAGGTCGTCGTACACCGCTACCTGCGGCCAGTCGTATGCCCGCGCCAGCGCCCGCACGGCATCCGCGCGCCGCTCGTCGATCTCGACGGCTAGGAACCCGCCTGGCTCTAGGAGCGCCCGCGCGCCGGCCAGGAGCTCCCGCGTCGCCTCCAGCCCATCGGGGCCGCTCACCAGGGCGTCACGCGGCTCCCACGAACGTACCGCCGGATCGAGCTCCAGGTATTCCGTTTCGGTGAGATACGGGGGATTCGACACGATCGCCCGCAGCCGCTCCCCAGCGAGCGGAGCGAGCAGGTCGCCTTCGCAGATAGCGACCGGCACCGCGGGCCGTATCTGCGCGACATTCTCTCGCGCGAGTGCCGCGGCGGCGGCCGCCCGCTCGACCCCAATGACGCGGTCGAAGCATCCCTCGACGGCGAGCGAGAGCGCGATGCAGCCGCAGCCCGTCCCGATGTCGGCGACGATACCACCCGGTCTGCGTTTTCCGTTGTCCGTCATCCGTCGGATCACCAGGTCCACCAGGCCTTCCGTCTCCGGGCGGGGAATCAAAGCCCGTCGGTCTATTCCCAGCCGCACCGTCCGAAAATCTGCGGTCCCTACAGCGTAGGCGAACGGAGCGCCGCCGGCGCGCCGCTCGACCGCTTCACTGAAGCGGCGCGCGACATCGGGAGCGGGTGGGCAGTTGCGCTCGAGCCATACGCCGCCGGGCGTCACATCTCCGCCTGCGACCGCTGCCCAGAGCGCGCGCGCCTCGCGCCTCGCATCGCTGATGCCTGACGCCGCGAGCAATTCCGCCGCGCCGCCCAGCGCGTCCGCGATCGTGCCGCCCCCCGCCGGGGAACGCACCGTGCGCTCAAGCACTGAGACGCTCCTTTTCGCCTGCGAGGCGGAGGGCGCCGATCAGATCGTCGAGATCGCCGTCCAACACCTTCGAGAGGTTGTGCGCGGTGTAGTGGATGCGATGGTCGGTGACCCGGTTCTGGGGGAAATTGTACGTCCGGATCTTCGCAGAGCGGTCCCCGGTCCCGACCTGGGCCCGCCGCTCCCGGGCGCGGGCCGCTTCCTGCTCGGCGAGCATCTTGTCCAAGAGGCGCGAACGCAGGACCTCAAGCGCCTTGATCTTGTTCTGCAGCTGGCTCTTCTGGTCCTGGCACTGCACCACCAGATTGGTGGGCAGGTGCGTGATGCGCACGGCGCTGTCGGTCGTATTGACGCTTTGTCCCCCGGGTCCCTGCGAGCGGAAGACGTCGATCCGGAGGTCCTTCTCCTCGAGCTTGACGTCAACCTCCTCGGCCTCGGGCAGCACCGCGACGGTCGCCGCGGACGTGTGGATGCGCCCCTGCGCCTCGGTGACGGGAACCCGCTGGACGCGGTGCACACCCGATTCGTACCGCAACGTCCCGTACGCACCGGGACCGCGTGCCGTGAAGATCGCCTCCTTCAGGCCACCGAGACTACCTTCGGAGAGCGACACCACCTCGATCTTCCAGCCGCGACGCTCGCCGAATCGCGTGTACATGCGGAACAGGTCGGCGGCGAACAGGGCGGCTTCGTCTCCCCCGGTGCCGGCACGGATCTCGACGATGGCGTCGCGATCGGCGAGGGGGTCCACAGGGGTGAGGAGGTCTGTGAGGCGCCGCTCCAGCCCACCGATCTCTGGGCGCAGGCGCTCGACATCGGCACGCGCCAGCTGCGACAGCTCGGGATCGCGGTCCTGGAGCACTTCCCGCGCCTGAGCCAGCTCTCCCTGGAGCCGCTCAAGCCGGTCGTGGGTCTGGCGAATCTGATCGAGCCGGGCGTGCTCCCGGCCCAGTTGCTTCAGCTTGGCCGGTTGCCGCGCGGTCTCGGGGTCGGCCAGCTCGCGGGCGACCTCCTCCGCCCGCGCGAGCGCTTGGCGGAGTCGGGCCTCCATGCGTCAGCCGGAGGCCTTTTCGGCCCTGTATTTCTGGCGGAAGCGCTCCACCCGCCCGGCCGTATCCATGAGCTTCTGCTTGCCGGTGTAGTACGGGTGGCACTTGGCGCAGACCTCGACATGAATCACGGGCACGGTGGAGCTCGTGACGAAGGTGTTTCCGCACGCGCACTGGACGTTGGCCCGCCGATAGGTGGGGTGAATCCCGGGTTTCACTGCACTCGATCCTTGACTGAAAGTCGAACGACTCGGAGAGCGGAAATATAACTGGCACCACGAGTTGGCAGCAAGCGTCGGACGCCGCGCCGAATTGACACCGGCCCTGCTAGGACGTAAGCTTGCCCCACCACAAACCGGCCTTCGGCCACCACACCACGTCCCCAAGCCCTAGGGACCCCCTATCGTGTCGGTCACCGCCATCCTGCAGAAGGTCCCCCTCTTCAGCCAATTGGCGCCCGCGGAGCTCGAGCGGGTGGCCGACATCACTCGCGAACGCAGCTACCCGCGCAACTCCGTCATCTTGTTCGAGGACGATCCCGGTGACGCCCTGTACGTCGTGGCGAAGGGCCAGGTCAAGGTCGTCCTGATCGGCGAGGACGGACGGGAGGTGATCCTCTCGGTGTTGGGTGAGGGTGACTTCTTCGGCGAGATGTCCCTCATCGATGAGGAGCCCCGATCCGCGCACGTGATCGCCATGGAAGACTCGAACCTGCTCGTCATCCGGCGCGAGGACTTCCAAACGATCCTGCAGCAATCGCCGGGGATCGCCATGGGGCTTCTGCGAGAGCTGTCCCGGCGCCTCCGGCGCGTGGATGAGAAGGTCGGAAGCCTCGTGCTGTTGGACGTGAACGGCCGGGTCGCCCAACTGCTGCTCGAGTTGGCGGACGAAGCGGGCTCGGAGCGGATCACGCGGCGCCTGACGCACCACACGATCGCCCAGATGATCGGCTCTTCGCGCGAGACGGTAAGCCGGACCATGCGGGAGCTGGTGGAGAAGGGCTACATCGAGATCAGTCGCCGCGAGATCCTGATTCGCGACCGCGCCGCTCTGGAAGCGTCCGCCGGCCGGTCGTGAGGTGGGTCACGAGGGCCGGGTGAGGCCGCGGCTTGTTCTACGTCCATCATTTTCCATAACTTAGCACAAGGGTAAACGGCGTTGCCGGCACGGATGGCCTACACGGTGACCTTCTGGGGGACACGCGGCTCCATCCCCACCCCGGGAGCCCACACCGCGCGCTACGGCGGCAATACACCGTGCGTCGCGGTCGAGGGCTCGTCGGGAGGGGGCGGAAGTCGTGAGGGTCAGCTCGTCATTCTGGACGCCGGAACCGGTATCCGTGCGCTGGGACGCGAGCTCGTGGAGGGACAGAACGGTGCGGTGCGAGCGGAGATCCTGCTGTCGCACGCGCATTGGGACCATATCCAGGGGCTGCCACACTTCAAGCCGTTTTTCGCGCCGGGCAACGCCGTGCGCATCTGGGGCTCGCGGCAGGGAACGACGTCGCTCGAAGCGATCCTGCGCCAGCAAATGGACCCGGCGGTGTTTCCGGTCCCCTTGGACGCGCTGTCGGCGAAGCTGACGGTGCAGCAGGTGGAACCCGGCGAGTTCACCGTAGGCCCGTTCCGCGTGCAGTCGATGCAGCTGCGTCATCCGGGCACGACGTTGGGCTATCGCCTGACGCCCGCTCACGGGGGCCCGAGCATGGCGTACGTGACCGACAACGAGCTCGGGCCGGGCGGTCACTACAACACCGGGCCCTCCTGGCGCAAGGATTTCGTGGCGTTTCTGAGGGGCGTTGAGCTTCTGATTCACGACGCGATGTACACGCCCGAAGAGCTGGAGGAGCACCGCGGGTGGGGCCACTCGACGTTCGAGGAGGCTGTGGCGCTTGCGGGAGATGCCGGGGTAAAACGGCTGGTACTGTTCCATCACGAGCCCGAGCACGGCGATGAAGCGATCGACGCGCTGGTCGCGGCGGCCCGGCGCCAGGCGAGGTCGAAGGGCCTGCCCGCCGAAGTGATGGCGGCGCAGGAAGGGATGACACTCACCCTCTGAGGCGAGGAGTGAATCATATGCGTTCGCGTTGGATTGCCGCGCATTTGTCGCTCACGCTGGTCGCGTCGGGAGCGTGGCGTGGACTGGGCGCGCAGGGCCGCGGTCAGGACACGCGCCCGGGCATCGCCGTGATGCCGTTCGACAACAGCGGGTCGTACGGCCAGGACAAAGAAAACTTCGACGCGCTCCAGAAGGGCATCGCGGGGATGCTCATCTCCGAGCTCGCCGCCAATCCGGCGGCACGCGTCGTGGAACGCGCGGAAATCCAGAAGCTCCTCGAGGAGCAGAATCTCGGCGCCACCGGTCGCGTGGATCCCCAAACCGCCGCGAAGGTCGGCAAGATCGTCGGCGCGCGCTACGTCATCACCGGCGCGTTCATCGACTTCTACGGGGACTTCCGGCTCGACGCGCGCCTGGTCAACGTCGAGACGACCGAGATTGTCAAGGTGGAGACGGACCGGATGCAGCGGGATCACCTGTTCGACATCATCCGGAACGTGGCGGCGCGACTCATGAAGGACACGAACCTGCCGCCGCTCCCCAAGCAGGCGTCGGACCAACGCATGAGCCGGCAAATCCCGACGGAGGCGCTGACGTTCTACTCCAAGGCGCTGCTCTATCAGGATCGTGGGCAGAAGGACAAGGCGGTCGAGATGTACCAGCGGGCGTTGGCGGTCTTTCCGGAGTACACCGAGGCACAACAGGGACTCGAACGCGTCAAGAACTCGTGAGGTGATGGTGCGGGCGATCGGACCCGCGCCGCGCATCCAGCCGTGAGATATCTCCTGCTCCATTCGCCCGCCTGGGACCCGGCGAGCGTTCGACCGATCCTCGAGTCCGCCCAAATCGAGGCCCGGGCCGCCCGCGTCCCGCGCGAGCTCGCGGTGGACGAGCGGCCCACCGTCTTCGTGCTCGACTCGGAGTGCCGCTCGGTCTTTCCGCTCGACGTGCTGCGAGCGTTCGTGGACGCGGGTGGCGCGATCGTGGCGCTGGGCCGCGACGGCGAAGCCGACGTGCCCGCGGCCATGCCGTCCGAGCTCCTCTCCGGCTTCGTCCCCCACCCCCCCGGCCCGCGCGAGCTGCTCGTGGCCGTACGGGCGGGATACCGCGAGGCGGCCGCCCGGATGGAGACCGCACGGGCCCGCGGCGAAGCCGCGAGTCGCAGCCGCGAGATCGGCGAGATGACCCGCATCGGCGTCGCGCTCGGCACCGAGCGCGACCTGAAAGCCCTGCTCGACTTGATCCTCACACAGGCCCGTCGCATCACGTCGTCCGATGCCGGCAGTCTCTACCTGGTGGAAACGAGCGATCAGGGGCCGAAGCGCTTGCGATTCCGGTTGGCCCAGACGTACTCCAAGCCCGAAGCCCCATTCGTCGAATTCACGATCCCGGTCGACCGCTCGAGCCTCGCGGGCTACACGGCGGTCACCGGCGAGCCGCTCGTGATCGATGATGCGTACTTCCTCCCCCCGGATGTGGAGTACAGCATCAACCGCTCCTTCGACGAGCGCTACGGCTACCGCACCAAGTCCATGCTGGTCATTCCGATGAAGGATCACAAGGAGGAAGTGATCGGCGTCCTCCAGTTGATCAATCGCAAACGTAACCCGGACGCCGTCCTCGGCGGCCCGTCGGACGTGGAAGCGCAGGTCGTGCCATACTCGAAGCGTACCGTCGAGCTCGTGACCGCGCTCGCGGGTCAGGCCGCGGTCGCGATGGAAAACAGCCGGCTGTACGAGGAGATCGAGCGGCTGTTCGAGGGCTTCGTCAAGGCCGCGGTACACGCGATCGAGCAACGGGACCCGACCACGTTCGGGCACTCGGGTCGGGTGGCCAACATGACCGTCGGCCTCGCCGCCGTCGTCGACCGCGCCCAAGAGGGGGCCTACCGCGGCGTGAGATTCACGCGGGAGCAGCTGCGGGAGATCCGGTATGCCGGTCTGCTCCACGACTTCGGCAAAGTCGGCGTGCGGGAGCAGGTGCTGGTCAAGGCGAAGAAGCTGTACCCGCTCCAGTTCGACTTGATCAAACAGCGTCACGACTTCGTTCGCCGGACGGCCGAGCGCGAATTCTGGAAGCGGCGCGCCGAGTTCCTCGAGGCGCACGGGCGCGAGGGGTACGACGCGTTTCTGCGCGGGCTCGAGGAGAAGCATCAGTCGGAGCTCCGGGGGATGGATCGCTTCCTCGATGTCGTGCTCGAGGCGAACGAGCCGACTGTCCTCCCGTCCGGCCAGTTCGACGAGCTGCTCCAGCTGGCACGCTGTACGTACGAAGACTTGACCGGCCAGCCCCACGCCCTGCTGAGCGAAGAAGAGCTCCGCTACCTCACGATCCCGAAGGGCTCACTCGACGAGACGGAGCGCCTCGAGATCGAAAGTCATGTTACGCACACGTACCGGTTTCTCCAGCAGATCCCATGGACCCGCGAGCTGCAGCACATTCCGCTCATTGCCTACGGACATCACGAGAAGCTCGACGGCGGGGGCTATCCGCGGCGGGTGACCGGCGAAGCGATTCCGATTCAGACACGCATGATGACGATCAGCGACATCTACGATGCGCTGACGGCGGCCGACCGTCCGTACAAGGCCGCGGTGGCACACGGGCGCGCGGTCGACATCATGACCGACGAAGTGCGCAGCGGACAGCTCGACCAGGAGCTGTTCCGGCTGTTCGTGGATGCCAAGGTCTTCGAGGCCAACGCCTAGCTCAGCAACAGCTTTCCCGCCACCACCAGCAGAAACGCCCCGAACGCCTTTCGCAGCGTCGTGTCCGACATTCCTCCGGCCAGGTGCGCGCCCACGAACGCCCCGATGAAAAGGCCAGTGGCGATGATGATGGCATACGGGATGTTGACCTGCCCGCGCCGATAGTACTCGATCGCCCCCAACAGGCCGACCGGAAGCAGCAACGACGCGAGTGACGTACCGTTCGCCGTATGCTGCGGCAGCTTCACCAGCAGCACCAGCGCCGGCACGATCACCACCGCCCCACCAATGCCGAACAACCCCGATACCACTCCCGCCACGAGGCCGATCAGCGCGACCAGCACCCAAGTCATCGGTCGTCTCCGTGTTGTGGTTGTTCCGCCGTCCCGCCCCATCCGCCGCCGCCCGGCGTCTCGATGCGCAGCACGTCGCCCGGGACCAGCGATGCGCTCACCTTGGACCCGAGCGCGACCCCGTTCAAGACCGTGGCACCCGCGGCGCCCTCGCCACCACCGGCGACCCCACGCGGCCCATGCCGCCGCCGCTCGGCGAGGATCCCCGCCTCTACGGCTGCGAGAGCTTCGAACTCGCGGATCACGCCGTCTCCACCCGACCACTGCCCCGCCCCACCGCTGCCCCGTCGTAAGGCGTAAGACTTAAGCCGTAAGGGGTACTCCATCTCGAGGACTTCGATGGGCGTGTTCCGGGTATTCGACATGCCGACGTGCACACCGGACGCGCCGTTCGCGCCCCGACTCGCGCCCTGGCCACCCCCGATGGTCTCGTAGTAGGTCCAGCCTTCCCCGCCGAAGGTCACGTTGTTCATCGTCCCCTGGCCCTGTGCCGGGACCGGCAGACCGCCCGTCGCCAGCGCGAGGAACAGCGTGTCGACGATGCGCTGCGACGTCTCGACGTTCCCCGCGGCGACTGCACTCGGGAACCGCGCATTGACGAGACAACCCGGAGGGGCCGTGACGGTCACCGCGCGCTGCACACCGCCGTTCGTCGGGACATCCTCGGGAAGGAGCGTCCGTACCACGAAGAGCGCCGCCGAGCGCGCGACCGCGAGTGGGCAATTGACGTTGCCGCGGGCGGCGGGAGCGGTCCCGGTGAAATCGACGGAGAAGCCACCGTCACGGATCGCGACCCGCGCGCGGATTTCCAGATCGACGTCGTCCACGCCATCCCCTTCGAGCCAGTCGGTCGCGACCACGTCGGTGACGCTCAAGCGACCGAGCGCGTCGCGCGCGCGGCGCTCCGCGTAGTCGAGGAGATCACCGGCCGCCGCGCGAACCGCCGCCGATCCATAGCGCGCGGCGAGGGCGCGTAGCCCGTCCGCCCCGCGCTCGACCGCGGCGCGTTGGGCCGCCAGATCGGCACGACGGGTATCGGGCGTCCGGACGTTCGCGAGCAGAAACCGCTCCACGTCCGGCGTCCAACGCAGTGGCGGTACAATGACGCCCTCGGCGAAGATCTCGCGGGCGCCCGCCGGCATGCTGCCCGCTTGGACACCGCCCACATCCGAGTGGTGCGCCCGGACCACGCTGTACCCACACACCGCGCCCTCGAGCTCGATGACGCCGATGACGGTCACGTCGGGGAGGTGCGAGCCACCGGTGTATGGATCGTTGAGGATGAAGAGCTCTCCCGGTCCAGGAGCGAGCGCGCGCACGGCGGCGACCGACTCGTGCATCGCTCCCAGATGCACCGGAATGTGGGCGGCCTGCGCGACCATCTCGCCCTGCGGATCGAACAGCGCCGCCGAGCAGTCGCGACGCTCTCGAATGTTCGGGGATACCGCCGAGTGGATGAGTACCAATCCCATCTCCTCGGCCACCGACGCGAAGGCGTGCCCCATCACCTCGAGGCCGACGGCGTCGAGACTCATGGTCGCTCGAGGACGAGCGCGCCGGACTCGTGCACCGTGCCCCGCCACGCCGGCTCGACCAGCGCGGTCGCGTCACGGCCCGCGAGGATCGCCGGGCCCGTAATCGTCACTCCCGGCGCGAGCTCGTCCAGTGCCCAGACCGACGCGGTCACCCGCTGCCCGCGCAGCATGATCGGGCGGCTCGCGCCGGGGGTCCGGACATCGCGGCGACTGCCCGCGAACCGCGGCGCCGGCCCCTCGTGCTGAGCCACGACGCGAAGATTCACGAGCTCGACCGCCTGACGATCTCCCGCCCCGGTGTGCCCGAACCGCGCGTGGTGCTCGGCGAGGAAGACCTCTCGAATCTTGCGCGGATTGTCGTTCGTGACCGGCACGGTCATTTCATAGCCCTGGCCGGCGAAGCGGCAGTCCGCATAGCGTAGTACGGCTCCGCCCGGGAGCTGGCGAGTCCCTTCGTCGACGAGCGGGCCGAAGGCGCCTGCGATGTCCACGGTGGCGACGTCGTCGAGCAGGCGGTGAAACGAGGCGATCCGATCGACGCGCTCAGCCGCCGACGCGAGACCCATCGCGGACAGCGTCCCGGGATGCGGGGGAATCACGATCGCGCGCATCCCCAACGCCTCGGCGAGCAGGCAGCCGAACAACGGGCCGGCGCCGCCGAACGGGAGCAAGGCCATGCGGCGCGGATCGAGTCCCCGGGCCACGCTCACGCGCTTCAAGGCGCGCGCCATGACCGCGGCCGCCACCGCAACGATCCCGGTGGCAATCGCCGATACCTCCCCACCCGCCACGTCCCCGAGAGTCCGCAGCGCCCGCTCCGCCGCGTCCCGATCGAGCCGGACATCGTCCGCAAGCGGATGCTGCGCGTCGAGCCAGCGGAGCGCGAGGCATGCGTCGGTCACCGTCGGCCGATCCCCGCCGCGCCCGTAGCACGCCGGGCCTGGAACCGCTCCGGCGCTCTCCGGCCCGACCTTGAGCGCCCCGCCCTCATCCACACGCGCGATGCTGCCACCACCGGCGCTCACCGTGTCGATCAGGATGGCGGGCAGTGCGAGCGGCACGCCCGCGACGGCGCCGGCGCCCTCACCATGCGGTAGGCCACCCCGCACCAGACTCGCGTCGGCACTCGTGCCGCCCATGTCCAGGGTCAGCAGGTCGGGCCGGCCCACCGCGTCGCCGATCAGCCGGGCTCCCACCACACCTCCGGCGGGGCCGGACAGGGCGAGAGACGCCGCGCGCACGGCCGCGGCCGCGGGCGAGAGGGTACCTCCGCTCGACGTCATGACGCGGAGCGTGCCCACGCCCCGGGTCCGCATGTCCGCTTCGAGCCGGTTCAGGTATGCGAACACGCGGGGACGAAGGTACGCCTCGACGGTCGTCGTGCTGGTGCGCTCGAACTCGCGGAACACCGGAAGCACTTCATGACTCGCCGCGACAGGGATGCCCGGTAGGGCCTCGCGCAGCGCGGCCGCGATCCGTTGCTCGTGCTGGGGATGGCGGAACGCGAACAGGAAGGCGACCGCCACGGCTTCGGGAGCGAGCCGGCGGACCGCCCCGACCGCCCGCGCGAGCTCCTCCCCGGTGAGCGGGTCGATCACGCCCGTGGGACCGGCCCGCTCGGCCACGCCGATCACGTCGGAGCGAGCCACGAGCGGTGGCGGGTGATCCCGGGCGAGGTCGTACAGCGCCGCGCGATCCTGGCGGCGCAGCCAGAGCAGGTCCTCGAAGCCACGTGTCGTGACCAGGACCACGCGCGCGCCGCGGCGCTCGAGCAGCGCATTGGTCGCGATCGTGGTGCCGTGAATCAGCACCTCAACGGCGCCCTTCACCGCGTCGAGCGCCCGCCCCAGTCCAACGGACGGGTCGGAAGGCGTGGTGGCGACCTTGCGGACCGCGATCTCACCGTCCTCGCCAATGGCTACGAGATCGGTGAAGGTCCCGCCGACGTCCACCCCTACCCTCACCACCCCTCCCGATTCACAGCCGCCCCTGCCGCCATTTGGCCACTACCAGCACCCCGGTGAGACCGAGCGTGACGACAACGACCAGCGTTCCCACCCAGTCGCCCCAGCGCACGTACAGCGGGATCACGTCGCTGGTGCGCAGCATTCCGGCCACCGCCGCCTCCTGCTCGAGCCCGGTCTCGAGGGACGCACGACCCAGCGGATCGACGAGCTCTGAGATGCCGTCGTTGGCCGCCCGCGCGATGCCCGCCCGCGTCTCGATCGCCCGCATCACCAGGTGCGCGGCGTGCTGGTACGGGCCGGCCGTGCGCCCGTACCACGCGTCGTTCGTGATGTTCACGAGAAACTCGGCGCCCGTCCGCCGGTAGCCGCGCGCGAGCTGCTCGAACGCCGACTCGTAGCAGATCATCACGCCGAACCGGCCGAGTGGGCTCGGGTACAGCGGCAGGCCGCGTCCGATCCCGAAACCGCCGAACCACTTGAGCTGGAGCCAGCCGGGTGGGACAAACGGCACCCGTTCGACGATCGGAACGAGATAGTGTTTCTGGTACACGGGGTACGGCTGCCACCGCCCGGCGGTATCGAAGTAGAACGCGGCGTTGAAATAATCGTAGGACCCGCCCGGGTGAAACTCCGCGTACACGCCGCCGGTGAGAATCGGCGTCTTGATCTCTCGGGCCAGGCCACCGATCGCGGCGGGCCAGTCCGGGTGCTGGAAGAAGTAGTCCGGGATGGCGGCCTCGGGCCAAAGCAGGAGTCTCGGGCTCTTCTGCCCCGTGAGCGCCCGTGACATGCCCCCGAGCTTGACCACCATAGTGTCCTGATGGCCGGGGTCCCATTTCTCGCGGAAGCCTTCGTTGGGCTGGATCAAGCCCACCGTCCCGACGTCACGCAGCGGCAGGGTCCGCACGCGCCACGCCCCGTATCCCCATGCGGCGAGGATCGTCACAAGCACGGCGACGGCCGGGCGCCAGCGGAGGGAACCGCTCCCCGCTCCCCGCTCCCCGCCGGGGAGCAGCGCCTCCACCACCATGACATTGCACCACGCCAGCCACAACGTCACTCCACGCGCGCCGGCGATGTCGGCCCATTGGACGAGGGTGGTGGCATCCGTGAGCGACGTGCCCAGGCCCAGCCACGGGAAGCGGATGTCCCCCTGGTGACCCACAGCCCATTCGACCGCGGTCCAGGCGAGCGGAAACACAACCCACAGGGGAACAGCCGGAAGCTCGAGGCGGGCGCGCGTCACGAACCAGAAGAGCAACGCGTGCCACAGGCCGAAGATCGTGATCGTGGCCAGGTATCCGAGCGCCGAGAGCGGCGTGAAGTGCCACAGCGCCACCACCAGCCAGTAGAGGACCAGGCCCTGGCTCGCAAAACCGTACCAGAACCCCCAGCGCAGCGCCCCGCGCAGGTCCCGCTCCCGCTCGAAGCGACGCAGTAACATCACCGCCGGCGCGACGGCGACGAAGCTCAGTACGGGGAAGGAGAACGGCGGGTAGCTGGCGGCCAGCAGCGCGGCGCCCACCACGACGAGAGCCACCGCCCGCCGGGTGGGGGAGTGACCGGGCACCATCACAGGAGCACGTCGCGCCCTTCGTCGGCGGAACGGTACACGGCGTCGAGCACGCGGTGGAGGGCCAGCTGGTCGCGCGGCGGAGGGGCGTTCACATCCCCCCGCATCACCGCGAGGAAGTACGTCCACTCGGCACGGTACGACTGGGCGAAGGGCGTCTCGCGCCCAATCGCGCCGGTAGGCGTCACGTCGGTGACGTTGCCGTGGAGCTCCTTGAACACGCGCAACGGCTGCACGCTGGCCGAGCCCTTGGTGCCGACGAGATCGAACCAGAAGCGCTCGGCCTGTCCCATGTGGCGCCACGTCACGTCGATCGACAGCGACACGCCGTTCTCGCACACGACCAGTGCGGTCGCCAGGTCTTCCACGCCGTCCTTCGTCTGCGCGATGGTATGCGCCGCAATCCGCTTGGCCGCCGGCCACCCCGCGAGCCACAGCCCCAGGTCGAGCAGCTGCAGTCCGAGATCGAGAAACGCGCCGCCGCCCGCCTCCTGACGGTGCAGCCGCCATGCCACCATGTTGCGGCTCGGTTGGAACGTGTACCAGCCGCACCGGATCGCCTGCAACACGCCGATGTCGCCGCCCGCGAGGAAGGCGCGCACCGCCTGCACGTCCGAGCGGAAACGGTGGTTCATCCCGACCATGACTCGCTTGCCGTACTTCTCGCTTGCCTGCAGCACGCGCTCCACTCCGGCGAGTGTCAGTGCCAGTGGTCGCTCGCACAGCACGTGCGCTCCGGCCGACAGGGCCGAAACGATGTGGATCTCGTGCAGGTGGTTCGGCGTGCAGATCGCGACCGCGGCGGGCCGCGCGTACTTCAAGACCTCTTCGATGTCGTCGAAGGTCTCCTTCACGTCGAAGCGCGCGGCCAGGGCCTGGGCCTTACTGATATCCGAATCGCAGATCGCGCACACCTCGACGCCCGGCAGGCGCCGCAGGACGGGGAGATGCGCTACCTGCGCGATCGCGCCCGCCCCGATGACGGCGACGCGAACGGGATCGCTCACCGGCCACTCCCGCGTTGCTTCGCCCCCCCTCCCCATCGATACGCGAGGCCGGTCCGGAGCGAGGCCGTCGACACGCCGCTCGACAGCACACCCCGACCCTCGAGCGTGAGCCGCCACTGGCCCGCGCCGATCTCGGTCCCGATCGTGCCGTTCAGGCCGGCCGTGATCTCGTTGAGCGCATCCTGGACGAACGTGCCGTTGATCGCGGCACCGCTGCCATGCCGGAGATGGGCGCCGATGCCGACGCCCAGGTAGGCCGTCACGGTGTGACTCTGCGGCAGGATATACTGGAGGTCCACGTCCCCGGTGACGTCGCTCCAGGTGATGCGCCCCAGATTGATCGTATCGTCACCCGAAGGATCGATCACCACGCTCTTGAGACGCTGCTCGAAGCGCGCACGCGCCTCAGAGCTGAAGTCGGCCTTGTAGTACGAGAGGCCGAGCAGCACGCGCACGTGCGGAGCGATGAGGCCGTAATCGAGCCGCAGGCCGCCGACCAGCGCCCCATGGATGTTGCTGCCCCCGAGCGGCCCTACGTCCAGCTGGAGCGCGCTTGGCTTCAGGTTATCGTAGGAGAACTGCTCGAGAACACTCTGGGCGGTCAGGCGGTGTGGCGGTCCGGTCAGGAGAATCGCAACCAGACCGACCGCCTGTCCGCCTGACCGCCTGACCGCCTCAGTAAAGACGTTCGACATTGGTCCCCGGAAAGTAGGTCGTGACGATCTTCTCGTAGCTCTGGCCCGCGCGCGCCCGGCCCACCGCCCCCCACTGACAGAACCCCACACCGTGGCCCCACCCCGAGCCCGTGGCGACGACCCGGGTCACCTGCCCTCCGTCCTTCGTCACCGCCAAGCGGAAGGCAGAGCTTCCGAGCGGCTGATCGGGCTGCGCCCGCAGCACCGCGCGCACGTCCGACCCGGGCACGCGCACATCGCCGTGCGCGAACGCGATTCGCAATTCCCCGACCCGTCCGGAGGAGGTGGTCCGCGTGATCTCGATGTCGGTGATCCGTTGGAGCCCGCCACCCTCGTCGTTCATCATGGCCGGGAGTGTCCGCGACAATATAGCGCGCAGCCTGACCGCGTCCCATTCCTCGCGCCAGCGGAAACGCGGCGAGAGCTCGCAGTAGTAATGGCCGCCACCAGACGCGTCCGAAACCGGGCGGAGGTAGGGTTGGGCCCGCGCGCTCTTGAACGCTTCCTGCACGTCGGCCGTCGACGATCCGCACGTCGAATGGAAGAACGCGTCGACGAGCTCGCCGTCATAGCGGACCACCTCCCCACGGGTGGCGCGCAAGGCCTCCCACGCAGCCGGCGTTTCCCCGGCCACCCCGGTGTAGACCTGGTCGCGCACATCCGCCCATGCGTCGAAGCCCTGCGCCTCCCACCGCCCGCGATTTCGTAGCGCGAACGTCCGTGAGACCACCGCCTGCGCGAGCATCGCTTGCCGCTCATCGGCCCGGCGCGGCCCCATCTCGCCCCCGATGACGCCTGCGAGGTAGCTCTCGACCGCCACGCGGTTCGTGAGCGTGAGTCCCGAGGCGTCGCGCATCACGTTCACCCGCCCCCGATAGCGGCGCCCGTTCGCCATCGCGAACCGGTTTTCGGTGACGTTGACGGCCGAGAGGCCGGCGTGCCGCTCGGAACGGGATCCGTCCGGCTTGACCACGCGGAGGCCCTGCGTGTCGGGTACGACCGTCCAGGTCACGCCCGAGGGAATCGAGCCGACCGGCTCGCCATTCGTGTCGTCGGTGAGGAACAGCTCGCCGTCGCCGCCGAGGGTCACGCTCGAGGCTCCAACGAAGAACCCGATACGCACCTCGGGCTCAGCCCCGGGGGTGACTGCGGAGGGCTGGGCCCCCCCTCCCCCGGTGCACGCGGCGAGCGCGAGCAGGCTAGCCAGCGAGCGCGTCGCCCAGGGCCGCGTCGAGTTGTGCGATGGTGAGATCGATGTCGGCATCCGTATGTGCGTTGGAGACGAATCCCGCTTCGAACGCCGAAGGGGCGAGGAACACGCCGCGCCCGAGGGCGGCCCGGTGCCAGCGGCCGAAGAGCGCGGTGTCCGAGCGCTTGGCGTCCGCGAAGTTCCGCACCGGACCGGCCGTGAAGTACGAGCCCCAGAGCGAACCGGCGTGTCCCGCGGTCATCGGAACCGCGTGACGGCGCGCGGCGTCCCCTATACCCGCCACGAGCCGTGCGGTTCGCCGCTCGAGCGCCTCGTAAAAACCCGGGCGGTCCGTCTGGCGCAGCGTAGCGAGGCCCGCCGCCATCGTCACCGGATTGCCGGCGAGCGTGCCCGCCTGGTACACGGGACCCTCGGGTGCCACCAGGCGCATCAAGTCCGCACGGCCGCCGTAGGCCCCGACTGGCATGCCCCCACCGATGATTTTCCCGAGCGTGGTGAGGTCGGGCCGCACGCGGAGGCGTTCCTGGGCACCGCCGGCCGCGACGCGGAAGCCGGTCATCACTTCATCGAAGATCAGGAGGACGCCGTACCGGTCGCACAGCGCGCGGAGCACGGTATGGAACTCCGGCTCGGGGGCGATGAAGCCGCAGTTCCCGACGTACGGCTCGACGATGACCGCGGCAAACGTGTCACCGCGTCGCTGGAACAACGCGTCCACGGCCGCCGCGTCATTGAACGGCAGCGTGACCGTGAGCCCGGCGAGGGCGGCGGGCACACCCGGGCTGTCGGGCAAGCCGAGCGTCGCGACGCCGCTCCCAGCCTTGACCAGGAAGCTGTCGGCGTGACCGTGGTAGCAGCCCTCGAACTTGACGATCGCGTCGCGGCGCGTCGCCGCCCGCGCGAGCCGTACTGCCGCCATCGTCGCCTCGGTCCCCGAATTGACGAAGCGCACCATTTCGACCGCCGGCATGCGGCAGCGCACCAGCTCGGCGAGCTCGACCTCCGCTTCGCACGGCGTGCCGTAGGTCCACCCCCGGTCGGCAGCGGCGCGGATCGCCTCGAGGACGGCCGGATGCGCATGACCGAGGATCAGCGGGCCCCACGAGCAGACGTAGTCGAGGTACGATTTGCCATCCGCGTCCGTGAGCCGTGCGCCCTCGGCCCGGGCAACGAAAAAGGGCGTCCCGCCCACCGCCCGGAACGCCCGCACCGGCGAATTCACCCCACCGGGAAGCACCGCCTTCGCTCGCTCGAAGAGCTCCTCCGACCGGGTCACGTCAGGGCCACCGCCCGGAAATCGTAGTCCTCGCTCGCCGTGATTCGCGCCCGCACCAGGCTGCCCGGCGCTCCCCAACCGCCCCGCTCCAGGTGCGTCACGCCGTCGACGTCATCGGCCTGCCAGGGCACACGGCCCACGTGGGTCGCCCCGCTCTCGTCTGGATCCGCCACGCTGTCGACCAGCACAGGCGCCTCCCGACCCACGAAGCCCGCGAGCCGCTCGGCCGAAATCGCCCGCTGCACCTCGAGCAGCTCCTCCAGACGGTCCCGTTTCACCGCATCGGGTACGTCGTCCGGGTACTCGGCGGCGCGGGTGCCCTCCTGCGGCGAGTACGCGAAGGCTCCCAACCGGTCGAACTGCGCCTCGTCCAGGAACTCGAGCAGCGCCCGGAAATCCTGATCCGTCTCGCCGGGAAAACCCACCAGGCACGTCGTGCGGATCGCCAGGTCGGGGATCGCGCCGCGCAGCCAACGGAGCTTCTCCCGGAGAGTGCGGCGACGCTCCGGCCGGCGCATGCGCTCGAGCATGCGATCCGAGGCGTGCTGGATCGGCATGTCGATATAGGGGACGATGCGTGCGTCGCGTCCCATCAGCTCGACCAGCCGGTCGGTAATGCCGGCTGAATACACGTACAGCAAGCGGTACCACGGGACCGACGTGCCGGCGAGCAGCGCCTCGAGGAGCTCGGGCAGCCTCGCGCCGTCCCGTCCCAAATCCCGGCCGTAGTGACCCAGATCCTGGGCGACGAGGTTGATCTCGCGCGCCCCTTGTGCCTCGAGCGTCCGGGCCTCACGCACCAGGCGCTCGAGCGGCTCCGAGCGGTGTTTTCCCCGCATCAGCGGGATGGCGCAGAAGGCGCACGTATGATCGCATCCTTCCGAGATCTTGAGGTAGCGCACGTGCGGCCGCTCGCCCAGGAACTGTCGCACGCCGGGGTGCTGAGCGAGGGGATCGTCGATCAAGCCACGCTGGGCGAGCTCGGGAACGAGATGGTGGAGGTCCGAGAACCCGAGGAACAGATCGACCTCGGGGATTTCTTGTTGCAGCTCCTTCTTGTAGCGCTGCACGAGACAGCCGACCGCCACCACCGCCTTCACCTCACCTTGCGTCTTGAGCCTTGCGGCTGCAAGCATGGCATCGATCGACTCTTGTTTCGCCGCGTCGATGAAGCCACAGGTGTTGACGAGGATGACGTCGGCGTGCGGCAGGTCCGCCGTCACGACCGCTCCGTGTCCCACGAGCTCGCCCACCAGTCGCTCCGAGTCGACGGTCGCCTTGTCGCATCCGAGCGAGACGACGCCGAGCTTCATCCGCGGTAGTTCCCGAAACGGAGCTCGAGGCCGAAGTCCTGTGCCCGCAAAAAGGTGATCACCTCTTGGAGCTCGTCCTTGGACGGCGCCTGCACACGGATCTCATCGCCCTGGATGGACGCCTGCGCCTTTTTGAACTTGTGGTCCTTGATCGCCTTGACGATTGCTTTCGCTTTTTCCTGCGGGATTCCCTGGGTGAGCTTGATCTCGCGACGCACCGTGTCGTTCGCCGCCGGGGTGACGGCGCCCAGCTCGAGGTTTTTCACGGGAACGCCGCGTTTGACGAGCTTCGACTGGAGGACATCGAACAGCGCTTTCATCTTGAAGTCGTCGTCGGCGACGAGCGTCAGGGTCGCCGTGGCGCGGTCGAATGCGATCGAGGCTTTCGACCCTTTGAAGTCATAGCGCTGGGCGACCTCTTTGGTGGCTTGATTGACGGCGTTGTCGACCTCTTGGAGGTCGGCGCCCGTCGAGACGTCGAAGGAGGCTGCACTGGCCATAGGGCGGTAATGTACCCGCCCTAGACCTAGAACAGGAAGCTTTCGAGTGCGCGGGCGCGACTCACGTGGCGGAGTCGTGCCAGCGCCTTTTCCTTGATTTGCCGCACGCGCTCCCGCGTGATGCCGAGCAGCGAGCCGATTTCCTCCAGCGTCATCGGCTCCTGGCCCTCGAGCCCGAAATACAACCGCAGGATCTTCGCCTCGCGCTCCTTGAGGGTCGCCAGCACTTCCTCGATCGATTCGGTGAGGGCGTGCTCGAAAATCTCGTCATCGGGGCCGGGGTTGGTCGTGTCCGGGAGGTAGTCGAGGAGCTTGTTGTCCTCCCCGGGGGTGAGGGGAGCGTCGAGCGAGAGGTGGGCCTGCGAGATGGACAGCGTCTTCGCGACCTCTTCCTGGGAGATGTCCATCCCCTCCGCAATCTCTTCCACTGTGGGCTCGCGTCCCAGCTCCTGCAGCAGCGAGGCCGAGCGCTTGCCGATGCGGTGGAGCGTGCCGGCCCGGTTCAGCGGGACGCGCACGATGCGCGACTGCTCGGCCAGCGCTTGGAGGATCGCCTGGCGGATCCACCAGACCGCGTAGGAGATGAACTTGATGCCTTTGGTCTCGTCGAATTTGTGGGCGGCCCGGATCAGCCCGAGGTTCCCCTCGTTGATCAGGTCCGAGAGCGCCACGCCCTGATTCTGGTATTTCTTGGCGACCGAGACGACGAACCGGAGGTTCGAGCGCACGAGCTTGTCCAGCGCTTCCTCGTCCTTCAGCTTGATCCGTTGGGCCAGGGTGACTTCCTCTTCCCTGGTGATCAAGGGGTACTGACTGATCTCCCGTAGATACTGATCGAGCGACCCCTCGTCGAACGAGGCGCGTTTCGCCGTATTCAATTGCATGGCCTAGTCACCCCTCCGGGCGTGGACGACGCCTGACGATACCTACCGGATGATCGATCCCAACCGGTGCCAGCGAATATCGGTCAGCCAGGGAAGCGCGTCGTGCGCCTCCCGGTCGTAGCTGAAATACACGACGAGCGGCCGTCCCTTGACGGCCGCCGCGTCCACGAAGCCCCAGTATCGGGAATCCGCCGAGTTGTCCCGATTGTCGCCCAGCACGAAGTATTTCCCGGCCGGGACGACGATCGGACCCCACGTATCGCGCGTCGGGTGATAGGTGCGCGCGGCCGCGGGACCCCCGACCAGATAGTCCCGTTGCCAGTTGAACTCTGGATCGTAAATGTCACGCGGATCGACGCGCTGGACGTATGGCTCCGCCACCATGCGGCCGTCCACCCGGACCGCGCCCCGATGCATCTCCACCGTGTCGCCGGGGATGCCGATCACCCGCTTGACGTAGTTGAGCTCGGGATTCTTCGGGTAGGCGAACACGATGACGTCACCGCGTCGCGGCGATTCGAAGCCGGGCAGCCGCGCCTTGGTGCCCGGGATCTGCGCGCCGTACACCGCTTTGTTCACGAACAAGAAATCACCCGCCAACAGCGTGCGCTCCATGCTGCCGGACGGAATCTGAAACGCTTCGATGAGGAAAGTGCGAATGACGAGGAAGAGAACCAACGCCATACCGAGCGACCGCATCCAATTGTCGAACCAACGAGCGAGACGGGAGCGGCGCGGCTCGGGAGGCGGGGGGAAAGCTGGGGGGGCGACGCGACCCGGCACGCTCAGCGCGCTCGAGTCAAACCGCGGGGCCCCCAAGTGATGCATGGCTTTTACTCTAGCCAGGCCGTCTCCCAGGCGCAACAGTCACGGCCCATCCGCGGGCCGCTCCCCAATGCCGGAGTCGTTGTCGGAAATGGTCGGGAGGGTCGGCGTGCCGGACCCGGGCCGCGAGACACGCGGCGTCGCCCTCGCGCTCCACCCGGACCCATGCCACGGTGACGTCCGCGAGGCCGTCCAGCACCGTCGGCGCGAGGGGTGAGCCACCCGTTGAGAGGACGATCACCACCGATTCGTGATCCACCGGACGCACACTAATGCAGCCGGTGTGACACGTGTCACCAGATCGTTGCGGGCAGAAGCAATCGAACGCCTACGTTTCACATCTCCGTATCGATCTGCGCGCGCTGCAGCTTCCCGGAGAAGTCTACGTAGATCACCTTAGTCTCGGAGTAGAAGTCGTATACCTCCCAACCTCCCTCCCGATGCCCGTTGCCGGTTTGCTTCACGCCGCCAAAGGGAAGATGGGCCTCCGCGCCGATCGTGGGTGCGTTCACGTAGGTGATCCCGGTATCGAGCTCACCCATGGCGCGAAAGGCGCCGTTCACGTCCCGCGTGTACAGGGAGCTCGAGAGTCCATACTTCACCCCGTTGTTCACTCGGATCGCTTCGTCGAGGGAGCTTGCCTTGATCACCGACAGCACCGGCCCAAAGATCTCTTCCTGCTCCACGCGCATCCCGGCCTTCACCCCGCCGAGCACGGTGGGCCGGTAGAACCAGCCGCGGTCGAGGCCTTTCCCGGTGGCCGGCTTCCCCCCGATGAGCACCGCCGCGCCCTCGTCTCGCCCGACCCCGACGTAATAATCGACCTTCTTCCTCGCCTCCTCGTTGATGAGTGGGCCGACCTCCGATTGCGGATCGAGTCCGGGCCCGAGTCGCAACGCGTCCGCCCGATCGCATACCATCTTCACAAACCGGTCGTGTATGCGTTCGTGCACCACCAGCCGGCTTGTGGCGGTGCACCGCTGGCCGGTCGTCCCGAACGCGCCCCAGAGGGCGCCGTCGAGCGCCAGGTCCAGGTCGGCGTCGTCCATCACGATCATCGCGTTCTTGCCGCCCATCTCGAGGGACAGGCGTTTGTGCATGCGACCGCACGTGGTCCCGATGATCGAGCCGGTCTCGGTCGATCCGGTGAAGGAAATGACCGGGACATCGGGATGCTCGACCATCGCCTTCCCGATGACGGATCCCTCGCCGTGCAGCAGCTGCACCACGTCTGGCGGCAACCCCGCGTCGAGCAGGATCTCCACCAGCAGGTGCGCCGTGTGCGGCACATCCTCGGCCGGCTTGAAGATCACCGCGTTTCCGCACAACAGCGCGGGGAACATCTTCCAGGTGGGGATCGCCATCGGGAAATTGAACGGCGTAATCAGCCCCGCCACGCCCACCGGGCGGCGGAAGCTCATCGCCCATTTGTTGCGGAGCTCCGAGGGCACGGTCCGACCGAACAGCCGGCGACCTTCCGTGTGGGCATAGTGGGCGGTGTCGATGCCTTCCTGCACGTCGCCCCGCGTCTCCGCCAGCACCTTGCCCATCTCGCGCGTCATGGCGCGCGCGATATCCTCTTTGCGCTGGACCAGCAGATCGCCGACGCGATGCAGCACCTCGCCTCGGATCGGCGCCGGGGTCTTCGACCACTGGGCGAACCCGCGCTTGGCCGACTCCACGGCGCGGGCCACATCCTCCGGCCCGGACCGCGGAAAGCACCCGATGACGTCGTTCCAGTCCGCCGGATTCCGGTCTTCGAAATAGGCGCCGGTTTGCGGGGCCACCCACTCGCCGGCGATGAAGTTCTTGAAGTTCTCGGGCATGGGAGAATCAGGTTTCAGGTGTCGGGTGTCAGGTGTCAGCGGGGCTGTGGAATGTCGGGGCAGAGCCATGGTGCCACGGGCTTGGCACCCACGCGCGGCAGCACTTCGCGTGTCATGAGGAGGATGCCCCAAACGATCAGCACCTGGGCGATGACGTGGGCAAAACCGAGCCGGCGGCGCCACGACGACATACTGGCCCACACTCCGGCGGCGACGACCGTGGTCACGCCCAAGAGATAGAAGATGACGCGCAACCCGCACCCGTGGGAATAGGGCCAGACGCCGGGGGCGACCCCGATACCGATCAGGACGCCGAGCGCCACCTTCACCCAGGTCCCGAGCCGGCCACCGAGGGCATACATGCCGCCGCTCGGGGTCGCGTAGGCAGGGGTCACGGCCGGCCGCCGGAGGGTCGGCTCGGCGCCCCCCCCCCCGCCCCCCCCGCTCCCCCCCCGGCCCAGCGTGGGATCGGCGTTCGGCAGCTTCTTGAGCAGCCGGTCCACCTCCGCCATCTCCTTGTCCCAATCCCGTTCCTTCTCGACCACTAACCCTCCCGGGCGAGCCCGTAGCGCTCAATTTTCTTGTAGAGGTTGCTGCGCGGCATCTCCAATGTGCGCGCCGTCTCCGACACATTCCAGTCGTTTTCTTGTAGCTTCGCCAAAATGTACGTGCGCTCCGCGACCTGCTTGAACTCCTCGAACGTGGCGGCCCGCATCCACGGCGCGCCCGCGACGTCAGCGGCGCGCGTGGTGCCGCGAGTCCCCCCCCCACCGGTCCCTCCCCCGCCGTCCGCGGTCCCCACACCCGCCACGCGCTCGACGTCCTCCGCGGTCACAGCGGGTCCGGGCGCGAGGATGAGGAGCCGCTCAATCGCATTGCGGAGCTCGCGGATATTTCCCGGCCAGTCGTGCGCGGCGAGCCGCTTCACCGCCTCCGGGTCGAACCGCTTGGCCGCGAGCCGCCCCCCCCCGCTCTGCCCCATGGAGGTGACGAAGTGCTCCACGAGCTGGGGAATGTCACTCCGGCGGGCGCGTAGCGGTGGCACGTCGATCGGTACGACGTTGAGGCGATAGAGCAGGTCTTCGCGAAACCGCCCGGCGGCGATCTCCGCTTGCAGGTCCTTATTGGTCGCGGCGACGACGCGCACGTCTACCTCGAGCGTCTTCCCGGACCCGACCCGGGAGATGACGCCCTCCTCCAGCGCGCGCAACACCTTGGCCTGCGCCGAGAGGCTCATGTCGCCGATCTCGTCCAAGAACAGCGTCCCCCCATCGGCGAGCTCGAACTTGCCGGCGCGGTCCGCGAACGCGCCGGTGAAGCTTCCCTTCATGTGGCCGAAGAGCTCGCTCTCGATCAGCTCGGTGGGAATCGCGGCGCAGTTGACCTCCACGAAGGGGCCCCGCGCCCGCGTCGAGAGCGTGTGGATGGCACGGGCCACGAGCTCCTTGCCGGTGCCGTTCTCCCCCGTGATGAGCACGCGAGCGGCGGTCGGCGCCACCTTCTCGATGCGCTCGATCACCTGCTTCACGCCCCGGCTCGAGCCTACGATCTCGTACTGCGCGTGTACCTCGGCCTTGAGCCGCACGTTCTCGCTGGTCAGATCGAGGTGCTGGAGCGCGTTACGCAGGGTGAGCAGGATGCGATCGGTGTCGAGCGGCTTCTCGAGGAAGTCGTAGGCGCCGAGCTGCGTCGCCTCCACGGCGGTCTGGATGGTGCCGTGGCCAGAGATCATGACCACCTGCGCGCGCGGATCGAGCTCGCGCAGCTTGCGCAATGTCTCGAGCCCGTCCATCCCCTGCATTTTGACGTCGAGGAACACGAGATGCGGACGGAACTCCGGGTACTTGAGCAGCGCCTCCGCCCCCGACGCGCATGCCTGCACTTCGATCTCCTCGTACTCGAGCACCTGCTGTAACGCCTCGCGGATGCCCTTTTCGTCGTCCACCACCAAAACGCGCCGGTTCACGTGCTCCTCCGCCGATGCCGGTACAGGACGACCCCCGTCGGATGAATCGCCACGTCGACGAACGTGGGGGAGACCCGGAGCGGCACGGCGCCGGTGGAATCGGCGCCGGCCACGCGCTGGGCCAGCTGCTTGACGAGCGGCCCCGGAAAGGGGAACCCGCGCAGCGACAGCTCCTGCACTGTGAAGTAGGCGACGCCCGGCCGGTCGATCCGGATCGGCCCGGCAATTCGGAGCGGCTCCATGGGATGGAGCATCCCGGCGAGGGGGCCGATCGCGTCGGGCGGGATGACCCGCGTGTCGAGCCGGCAGTACACAGCCACAGTCCCCTCGAGCAGCTCTACGCGGAGCGAATCGAAGCTCTTGCGAACCGACCAGTCGATCCCGCTTCCGATCATCGACGCGATTTCATTGGGAGAGAGCACGACCGAGTCCGGGCCGACCGGCTTCTTGAGCTTCTCGTACTTCGTTTGGCTCGAGGAAAGCGCCTTTGGGGTCGGTGCCCCCACCGAGGTGTCGGAGACGGGCGGTAGAGCCGTGCGGTGTGGTCCGAGCCAGCGGGACGCCGCGTGCAGGATCGGCTCCCGGAACCACCAAGCCACGAGCGCCATCACACAGACGACGGCGAGGAGCGCGAGCCGAAAGAGTCCCTTAAGGCAGCCGTTCACGATGTCTCAGGTGGTACACCGCACCTCCCGATTGGAGCGTGCTCTGCATCAGGTCGACTGAGTCCACGAGCGCCGTCTCGGCGAAGCGGAGCGGGGCGAGCGCCGCTTCCAGCCCGGCGAAGGCGGCCGGCCGCGCGTCCCGCGATGCGCGTCCCAGCGTCACGTGGGGCCGAAACGCCCGGGCCTCCGTGGGGAAGCCGAGCGGGGCGAATTCGCGCTCCACACGATCCTGCAGGATCTCGAGTGCCGGCTCAGGCCCGATGCCCGCCCAAATCACGCGCGGCCTGTGGAAGTCAGGGAATACGCCGAAGCCCGCGAGCGCCAGAGGCAGCGTGCGAGCCCCGCTGGCCGCCCGGCCCAGCGCCCCCCGGAGCTCTCCCTCCCTTGCGTCCTCCACATCGCCCAGGAACTTGAGGGTAATGTGGATGCCCTCGCCGCGCACCCACTTTACCGGAAGGCCGAGGTCCCGAATCGGCCCGGTTGCAGTCCACAACGCCTCGCGCATCGCCGGCGGAAGGTTCAGGGCGACGAACAGCCTCACGCGCGAGCGGAGGGGGCGAGCAGGCTCCCGCGACGATACCCGCGGGGATCGATGTCGACGTCCGCAAAACCCAGCGCCAGGAAACGCTCCCGCACGGGAGCGAGCCGATCGGCCACCCACTCGATCCATGGTGGCTCCACCTCGATGCGCGCGCGCTCACCGTGGTGGCGCACCCGCAAGTCGCCCGTCACGCCGAGCTCTCGCAGGTACGCCTCCGCCAGCTCAACCTGTCCAAGGCGCTGCGGCGTGATCGTCAAGCCATACGCCACGCGACTCGACAGGCAGGGGGCCGCCGGCGCATTCCACACCGGTAGCCCAAGCTCCCGCGCGGCGCTCCGCACATCCGCCTTGGCGAAACCCGTCTCGACAAGTGGCGAGCGCACGCCGGCGGCGCGCCCGGCCGCGTATCCGGGGCGATGCTCGCTCAGGTCGTCCGCGTTGGTGCCATCGCAGACCACGGCGAGTCCGCGGGCTCGCGCCACGGGGACAAGCTGGCGCCACAGCTCCGTCTTGCAGAAGAAGCAGCGGTTCGTCGGGTTCGCGAGATAGGCGGGGTCCTCGAGCTCGCGCGTCTCGAGCTCGAGGAGCGGCACGTCGAAGCGCTCCGCGATGGCGTGGGCGGCTGCCCACTGGGCCGCGGGGTAGGAGGCACTCCGGCCGACCACCGCCAGCATCCGCGCTCGCCCAAGCTCTTGACGCAGCACGACGGCGAGTAGCGCCGAGTCTACACCGCCCGAATATCCCACCAGTGCGGACGGGAAGCCCCTGACGAGGGCGCGTAGCCCAGCGAGATCGACAGACACGGCGGAATACTAGCGACTTAGACTGTCTCCATCAAAGGACAATTTGTTTGCCAAAACCGGATAGTTCGTAGGTGAGAAACCTGTTAGCCTTATGATACGTTCACAAACCGCACCATACGTCTACGTCTAGTAGGCCATGACTCTACCGGGGCTCCGAAATGCCGCACAAGACTGAGTTGGATGCCGTCGACCGCAAGATTCTGCGTCTGCTCGCGACCGATGGTCGTTCCAGTTATCAGGCGGTGGCCGATGAGGTCGGGTTGTCCAGACCGGCCGTGATGGAGCGCGTCAAGCGACTCGAGGAGGCGGGATACATCACCGGCTACGGCGCGCGGGTCGATCGCGTGAAGTCCGGGTTCCCGGTGACGGCGTTCGTCGCCGTGCGCTACGGGAATTCCGACTACGTCGGCGACGAGCCGAGAATGCGGGAGATGGAAAAGCATCCGGGCGTCCTCGAGTGTCACCACGTCGCAGGCGAAGACTGCTACATCCTGAAGGTCGCGGCACCGGATCTCGAGAGCCTGCAGGGTTTGCTGCGCGACCTGCGGGGTCCCTCGTCTCAAGTGGGGGGCCGCATGGACACGCGCACGACGATTGTCTTGAGCACCTTGTTCGAGAAGCCGGGGTTCGTCCCCGTGGAGCTCGACTGATGGCGGGCCTGCGCGGGAGAGCGCTCGTCGCGTACCTCGTCGTCTGCGTGGTGTGGGGCTCGACCTACCTGGCGATCCGCATCGGCGTGGGCGTCCTGCCGCCGTTCCTGTTCGCCGGCCTTCGCTTCGTCATCGCCGGCGCCTTGCTGCTCGCGGTGGCGCTGGCGCTCGGCGACACGTTGCCGCGCCGCGCGGTCGACTGGCGGACGCAATCGCTTGTCGGTGTGTTGCTGCTCGCCGGCGGCAACGCCTTCGTCGTGTGGGCCGAGCAGTACATCGCCTCGGGGATCGCGAGCATCTTCGTCGTGACCGTCGCGCTGTGGATGGCGTTCTTCGACGCGATCATTCCTGGCGGATCGGGCGACCTGAACTGGCGCGTGGTGGCGGGACTGGTACTCGGCTTCCTGGGTACCACGCTCCTCGTGGGCGCGAGCCCGGGCGAAATTCTGCGGGCCGATCTGCGCGGGCCGATCGCGCTCACCTGCGCCAGCGCATCGTGGTCCATCGGATCCGTGTACGGCAAGCGGCACAAGACAGAGACGAGCCCCTATGTCGGAGCGGCGATCCAAATGATCGCGGGCGGCGCCGCGACCGCGCTCGTGGGCACACTGCTTGGGGAGTGGAGCCGCTGGCACTTGACGGGTCGTGGCGTCGGCGCGCTCGCGTATCTCGTCGTGTTCGGATCGATCGTCGGGTACAGCGCCTATACCTATGCCCTGCGGAACGCCTCCGCGACCATCGTAGGGACGTATGCGTACGTGAACCCGGTGATCGCGGTGCTGCTCGGTTGGCTGCTCTTACGCGAGCCGGTGAGCGCCCGGACGTTCCTGGCTATGGCGCTGATCATCGGTGCGGTCGTGTGGATCCAGTTCTCGCATAGAATCGGTCGAGCCATGGGAAGGTTGGACCAACCGTCCAAGCCTCCCACCGTGCGGCAAGGAGCGTCCTAGTATGAGGAGCGTGAACCTGTCCCAGAAGCTTGCGGCGTTCCAGGATCTCTGGAGCCCCAAGATCGTCGGCGAGCTGAACGATCACTACGTGAAGCTGGTCAAGCTCAAGGGCGAGTTCGTCTGGCACCACCACGCAGCCGAGGATGAGCTGTTCCTGGTCGTGAAGGGTCGGTTACAGCTCAAGTTCCGCGATCGCGAGGTGTGGCTGAACGAAGGCGAGTTCGCGATCGTACCGCGCGGGGTCGACCACCTGCCGATCGCGCCCGAGGAAGCGCATGTGCTCCTGCTCGAGCCCAAGTCCACGCTCAACACGGGGAACGTCCGCAATGAACGGACCGTCAGCGAGCTCGACCGTATCTAAGCGTCCCCTGATCGCGCGGTACTGGCACGGCGCGGTGCCCGCCGCGAAGGGCGAAGCTTACGCGCTGTATCTGCGCCGTACCGGCGTCCAGGAGTGTCGCGCGACGCCGGGGAACCGGGGGGTCGAGGTGCTGCGCCGCACGGTGGGTGGGGAGACGCACTTCGTCTTCATTTCGTATTGGGACTCGATGGACGCGATCCGGACCTTCGCCGGCGACGACGTGGAGCGGGCCCACTACTACCCGGAGGATCGGGACTATCTCGTGGAGCTCGAGCCCACCGTCGCGCACTACGAGGTGCTGGAGCAGTAACCGGCGTCAGTCGTCCACCGGCGAGTGCTCCTGGGGGGCGACGGATGGTGCCCGTAATCCGGGCTTGCCTTCCTCCGTGTACTTGAACGACCGGGTGGTGTGGTACGCCAGGTCGATGTCCGAGCAGGAGGCGAACTCCGTGAGGATGTCCTCCCAGATCGCGTGCTCCGTCCCGCGCCGCTTCCGGGGCTCGATCAGGTAACGGATCGTGAGCTGCACGCCATAATCGGTGACGTTGGTGTAGACGATCGGCGTGAGCTTGCGGTAGTTGATGAGGTACTGTTGGGAGGCGGAGAGCAGCTCCTGCTCCGCCTGAGCGGTGAGATGCTCCGCGTGCTTGACGGCGATCTTGCCCAGGATCTGCTTGGCCTTCCTCCAGTCGCTCTCGAACGTCACGACCACCGGCACCTCGTTCCAGATATACCGGAAGCCCTTGTTATAGTTGGCGACCGGATCGGTGAACACCTTCCCGTTCGGGATGTGGATGATCCGCCCGGTGGACTGATCGGCCTGCACCCACGCACCGATCTCGTTGAGCGTGAACTGGAACACGCCGAGGTCGATGACGTCCCCGGCGTGCGTGCCGATCTGGACCCGGTCGCCCACTTCGAACGGGCGCCGCCACATGATGAATGCCCACCCGGCGAGGTTCAACACCGGGTCCTTCAGGGCGATCGCGAGACCGGCGGAGAGCAAGCCGAAGAACGTGGCGAGCGCCTGAACCCCAGCGAACCACATGCGGCCGACGATGACGATGCCGGCCGCCATGAACACGTACGTGAGGCTCTTGCGCCACCGGTACCGGCTCCATGGGTCGCGCACGCGCCGGTACACGAGCGCCAGGATGAGCTTTTGCAGCAGCCACAACCCGACCACGGTCGCGACGGTGGCAAGGAGCCGCACCTGCAGCTCGGGGTTCATGCCGAGGTGGGTTTGCAGCCAGTCGATCATGAGAAGTGGGAGAGGGGCGGCAGAAGGATAGGGGGCGGCCCTGCACGGCGCCAGTTGGCGGAGTATACTTCCCGATGATGCACCTGCGCTACGCTCTCGTTCTGGTCGCCTTGGCGGCCGTCGCGTGTCATCACCGCGCCGTCGAGCCCATCAACCCCCAGGCCGAGGTGGCGGTCACGGTGGACAATCAGAATTTTCTGGACATGAATGTGTATCTCGTTCGTGGCAGCCAGCGCATCCGGCTCGGGATGGTGTCCGGTCTTTCGAAGCAGATCTTGATGTTGAAGCCGGAATACATCGGGTATGGCACCGACCTGCAGTTCGAGGTGCACCCCATCGGCGGCCGGGGGAACCCGATCAGCGAGACGATTTCGGTAAGGCCGGGCGACGTCATCAATATCACGATTCCGCCGAACTAGCCATCTTCCCCGCGAGCTCTTTCACGAGCTTCGCGCACACACTCGCCGTCACTCCGCTTGGGTCGAGCTCCGGATTGAACTCGACCACGTCCGCGCCCACGATCGGCACGCGCACGCCGTGCAATACCGTCAGCACGTCGCGCACCGTGAGCCCGCCCGGCTCGCGGTGGGACACGCCGGGGGCGAAGGCCGGGTCGAACGCATCGAGGTCGATCGAGATGTAGACGGGATGCTTGAGCGCGGGACGCCGTCCGGCGCTCCAGGCGCGCATGTCGATCACCTCGACGCCGTAGCGCTCCGCCTGCGCGCGCTGGACGGCATTCATCGTGCGGATCCCGATCTGCACCAGCTGATCGGTCAGTTTCTCTTCCAGCGCCCGCGCGAAGGGACACGCGTGTGAGAAGCGGTCGCCCTCGAACTCCGGGTAGAGATCCGGATGCGCATCGAAGTGGAGGATGGAGAGATGCGGGTGGAACCATCGCACGGCCCGAACCACCGGGTACGTGATCGAATGGTCGCCGCCCAAGACGATCGGGCGGCCGCCCGATTCGACGAGCGTGCGGACCGACGCTTCGATTTTCGTGCGCGCATCCGCGCCCGTCGTGAGCGGGACGTCGCCCGCGTCACCGAGCGCGCCGTCGGCTCCAAGGTTCACACCCGTTTCGGTCCACGGATTCCCGGCCGGCGAGTGCAGCGCCTGGCGGATCACCGGCGGGGCGGCCGCCGGGCCCTTCCGGAAGGAAGAGCTGCCGTCGTACGGAAGTCCGAGGAGGGTCGGCGTGCCGCCGTGCGCGTTGGGCATGACCGGAGTGTGGGCTCTAGACGGGTGAAGATACACGCTCCCGCCCACCTCGTCGTTTGCGGACTCGGACGCCGCCAGTGATCCGCGGCTGAAGCCGCGACTCGGCGTCTGCCGCTGAAGCGGCGTTGCTACGCCCGTTTACGGGCAGGTGCCGAGCCGCGAGTTCACTCGCGCACTTCGGGCGGGCTGAGGCTGTGGTGAACAACCTCCTACCGATCAAGAACTAGTCCCATTCGTATACATCACCCCATCTCGGGCGCTCGGGATACTCGGGGTGCCGGTCGCGGATCACGGCCCAATCCACGGCGTCGATGACGGCGTCCCCGTCGCATGCCAGATAGGGACACATCTGCAGTCCGCGGACGGTGCGCCACTTCGTGCGCTCGTATGTGCGCCCGCAGTGCAGGCACCACAGATAGAGTGAGCGCCTGGGTTCGACGAATATGAGATCGCGGTGAGACGGTTCCATTCACGCCAGCCCGCGCCGATCCAGACTCCGATACTGAATCGCTTCGCTGACGTGCCTGGGCTCCAGGTCCGCCGCGCCCGCGAGATCGGCGATCGTCCGGGCGATCTTGAGGATGCGGTGATACGCCCGCGCCGACAGCGCGAGTCGGGTGATAGCCGTGCGCAAGAGCGCTTCGGCCCCATCCGAGATACGGCAGCAGGTGCGGATGTCGCGGGCTGACATGTGGGCGTTCGCGTACACGCCCGCACGCTTCGCGAACCGCTCGCGTTGCACTACCCGCGCCCGGTCCACCCGCTCCCGCACCCCCTCGCTCGGCTCGCCACCCTCCTGATCCGCGAGGGCGCGATACTTCACCGCGGGCACCTCGAGATGGATATCGATCCTATCGAGCAGCGGACCCGAGACCCGCGCGAGATAGCGCTCCACGCCGACCGGCCCGCAGACGCAATTGTGATGGGGATCGCCGAAGTAGCCGCACGGACACGGATTCATCGCCGCGGCGAGCATGAAGCGCGCCGGATAGGTCAGGCTCATTGCGGCGCGCGCGATGGTGACGACCCCGTCTTCCATCGGCTGCCGCAGCACCTCGAGGACGTTCTTGCGGAATTCCGGCAGCTCGTCCAGGAACAACACGCCGCCGTGCGCGAGACTCACCTCTCCCGGCCGTGGATACGAGCCGCCCCCGATCAGCCCCGCGTCCGAGATCGTGTGGTGCGGCGCGCGAAACGGCCGGCGGGCCACGAGCGACTCGCCCAGCGGCAACACGCCCGCCACGGAATGGATCTTCGTCGTTTCGAGCGCTTCGTCGAGGCTCATCTTGGGCAGGATCGTGGGGAGCCGGCGCGCGAGCATCGTCTTACCGCTCCCCGGGGGACCGATCATGAGGATGTTGTGTCCGCCCGCCGCGGCCACCTCGAGCGCGCGCTTCGCGTGAGCCTGCCCCTTCACCTCGGCGAAGTCCACGTCCCCCTTGGCTCGCTCGGCGAGGAGCGCGGCCAGGTCGACCTGCGCCTCTGGCAAATCCGCCCGGCCGTCCAGGAACTCGGCCAGCTCAGCGAGGGTGCCGGCACCGAGAATGCGCACGCCCGAGACCACGCCCGCCTCGGGCAGGTTTTCCCGCGGCAGGACGAGCGCCTCGAGGCCCGCGGCGCGTGCCGCGAGCGCCACCGGTAGCGCGCCGCGCACCGGCCGAATTGCGCCTTCGAGCCCCAGCTCGCCGAGCACGGCGACCCGCCCGAGGCGCGCGGCCGAGATCTGCTCCGTCGCGGCGAGGATGCCGATCGCGATCGGCAGGTCGAATGCCGATCCGTCCTTGCGGATGTCGGCCGGAGCGAGGTTCACCGTTATGCGCTTGAGGGGAAACGTGAAGCCGGTGTTGGCCAGGGCCGCGTACACCCGCTCGCGGCCCTCCTTCACGGCACCCACCGGCAGCCCGACCGTGACGAACGTCGGCAGGCCGTTGGCGATGTCGGTCTCGACATCCACGAGGTAGGCGTCGATACCGAGGATGGCGCCGGAGCGGACGCGCGCGAGCATGGGACGATGCTACGCCCGAGCAACGACAACTGGGTAGGCGAAGTTACGCGCCGGAGGGCGAAAAGGCGCGAACGGCGTTCCTCAAGAATCTGCCGCCCTAAGCCACGGCACCTATCTCATGGATCAGAGGTCGAAAGGGGTCAGGTCAGCACCCGTGTCCTAGATGCCGGCGAGCCCAGCAAGGCAATGATAGGCCGTGTCCCAAAAGACGGCGAGCGCGCTCTCGGGCCAAGCGCCCGAGTAGCCGGTTCAGAGCGTGATGTTGAACGAATCGCTGGTCGGGCCGCGCGTCCCCACGGCGGACGCGCCCAGCTGGTATCCTGTGCCCAGCTGGTCGATCCGCAGGTCCTCGAACGTCGCGATCCCAGCGGACGCGGCGCGCTGCGTTCCCGCAGGATCGAGTTTGGCGTTTTTAAGCAGGCTGCCGTCGGTGACGATGTTCATGTACATGACGTCGGTGAACGAGGTGACGACGTTGTTATAGACGTCCTGCGCGGCGACGCGCACCGGCGGCGTGATCGCCTGATTCATCGGTGTGTTCGTCGGCTGATTGAGGAACGTGAGGTGATCCGGAGCGCCCGGATTGATCGCGAACGACGCGCTCGCCACCGCCGGCAGGGTGTCCGAAGTCGCCACGAGCCGGTATCCGGCGCCCGCCAGCGTCATCGCCAAGTCCGAGAACGTGGCGGCGCCCGCCACTGCATTCACGTTGGCGGTCCCGGACAGAACGGCCCCACCCGGGTTCGTGACGGGCGCGATGCCGAGGGTCACGGTGCCGGTGAACGTTGTGATCGTGTTGCCCTGGGCATCCACCAGGTCAACCTCGACCGCCGGTGACATCGTGACGCCTGCGGTCGTGGTCGCCGGTTGCTGGCGAAACATGAGCCGGGTCGTGCTGGTGGCGATGGCGATCCGGAGGTCAGCGGCGGTCTCGCCGTTGGCGCCGAATGGGTGCCACGCGGTCGAGTCTCCTTTCTGATCCACCATCCGTGCCTGCCAGTGGTATCCCGTGTTGTCCGCGAGCCCGCTCGCCAGCGCGTACGCACGGGCACCGTTCGACACCGCATTGCTTTGGGACGTCGCATGACCCGCGAAGGGAGTCCCGACGCGCTGCACCTCGATCTCCAAGCGGAGGGTGGCGGTCGCGTCACTGTCGTCCAGCACCGCGCTCACGACCACGCTCGAGCTCGTTGCCGACCCACCCATCGGGATAGTCGTAGTCGAATCGCTCTGTAATTGGAACAGCGATGTGAGCCCGAATCCGGCGGTCTCGTGGCCCTGAGTCTTGAAGAGCGAGTCCACGTGGCACGCTGTGCCGAGCACGAGCGCGATGGCGAGCGGCAGGGAGCGTTTGTGTGTACGCATGGCCGTGCTAACGGGCGTTGCATGTTCCGTACACGGCGGGTGAGTGGGGCGATGGTGACGCACGTGCGTGGCGCCGGCGCGACAACCTGTTGCGGTCCCTCCTGCCGGGTCTCACATTCGGGCATGTCCACCATCACTTACGACGACTTCGCGAAGGTCGAGATCCGGGTGGGGCGGATCGTTGAGGCGGACGATTTCCCGAAGGCAAGAAAGTCCGCCTACCAGCTGCGGATCGACTTCGGCGAGCTCGGGGTCAAGACGTCGAGCGCGCAGATCACGAAGTATTACGACAAGGCCGATCTCGTGGGCAAGCTCGTCCTCGCGGTCGTCAATTTTCCGCCGCGGCAGATCGCCAACTTTTTTTCCGAGGTCCTGACGTTAGGGGTCGTGCTCGGCGACGGAGACATTGTGCTGGTGCACCCCGATCGCGACGTGCCCTTGGGCGGCCGGATCGCCTAGCCGTATCGAGCCTCGACGTATTCTTCGAGGATCTTCAGGAAGTCCGCCACGATCGCGTCGCCCTTGAGCGTCACCTTCAGGCGACCGTCGACGTACACCGGTGCCTTGGGCTCCTCGAACGTGCCTGGGAGCGAGATGCCGATGTCGGCATGCTTCGATTCCCCCGGTCCGTTCACCACGCATCCCATGACGGCGACGCGCAGCGCCTCGACGCCGGGATACCGCCCGCGCCACACCGCCATCTGCTGCTTCAAGTGACCTTGAATCTGCTCGGCCATCTCCTGAAAGAAGGTCGAGGTCGTGCGACCGCAACCGGGACACGCCGACACCTGCGGGTTGAAGCTTCGGAGGCCGAGCGACTGGAGGATCTGCTGCGCTACCTGAACTTCTTCCGTCCGGTCGCCGCCGGGTCGCGGGGTGAGCGACACCCGGATGGTGTCGCCGATCCCCTCTTGCAGCAGGATCGACAGGCCCGCCGCGCTGGCGATGATCCCCTTCGCACCCATCCCGGCCTCGGTGAGCCCGAGATGCAGGGGATAGTCGGAACGCTCGGCGAGCCGGCGGTACACCTCTACGAGATCCTGCACGCCCGACACTTTTGCGGACAGGATGACGCGGTCGTGCGTCAGGCCGCACTCCTCGGCAAGTGCCGCCGATCGGGTCGCGCTCGCGACCATCGCTTCGATCATCACGTCGCGCGCGTCGAGCGGTTCGGGTTGCTTCGCGTTCTCATCCATCAGCTCGGTCAAGAGCTGCTGGTCCAGGCTTCCCCAGTTCACCCCGATGCGAACGGGTTTGCCCTGGGCGAGGGCGACTTCGATGATGGTGCGGAAGTGCTCGTCGCGCCGCTTAGCGCCGACGTTTCCCGGATTGATCCGGTACTTGGCCAGGGCGGCCGCGCATTTCGGGAACTTGGTGAGCAAGAGGTGACCGTTGTAGTGGAAGTCGCCGATGATCGGCACGTCCACCTCCGCTACGATGGCGGGAACGGCTTCCGCCGCGGCTTCGTTGTTGACCGTGACTCGCACCAGCTCGCTGCCCGCTTGATGCAGGGCGCGCACCTGCGCGGCAGTGGCCTCCACGTCGGCTGTGTCGGTGTTGGTCATCGACTGGACGACGATCGGATGGACGCCGCCCACTTTCACCCCGGCGACGTCCACCACCGCCGTTTGTCTGCGCTGATATCCGCTCACGCGCCCAATATAAGGCCCGCGGCGAGGGGGGAGTGCTAGAAGATCTTGTCCTGCACGACGATTCTCGCCTGCAGCGCCGTCAGCTTCGCCGTGCCCGATAGCGTGCCCGCGGTGGGGGTCGCGGATGCCCTGATCCCTACATAGATGGTCGAGGCCGTGAAGAGCGGCTTCAAAGTCGTCTGGATGTCCGGGATATTGAACGTGCTGTGGGTCGTGGCTCCCGGAGTCACCGCACCGCTGACGCTGAATGCCGGCGTGCCCGTGTACACCGTGCTCTTGACCGAATCGAAGTAGACGGCGAACAGGACGTTGCCCGTGCCGGTGGCGTTCACGAAGTCCACCGCCCCCGAGAACCGCACGGTATCGACGAGCGAAGAGCTCCCAATACCGAGGGACTGGACCGTTTGGACCGGGATCGTGTCCGGCACGCCAGGGGGCAACGGCCCGGCGTACGGCAGCGTATCCGCGGCCGACGTGTGCAGAAAGCTGAAGACGTCGATGTTGAAGATCAGGCGCCCTTGGCCGCATCCGGCCGCCACCGCGGCGAGAGCCGCCAGACAGATCAATCGTGCCCGCATCGCGCCTCCCTAATAGATCGACAGCGACGTCGCCATCGTGATGCCGCGCTCGTTCGACAACGAGTTCGTGTGCGTCCAGAACCCCACGTCGAACCCGACCGGGCCGAGGCGCACGCCCCCGCCCCACCCGAACTCGATCCGCTTCCGTTGATCGCGCGCGATGCCGCCGCGCGCGGCGAACAGACCCAGTCGTTGCTCTCCGCCGATGTGCACCACACTACCCTGCCCGGTGTTCAGGATGTCCGCCCCGAGTGTCGTGTTACCGATGGTGTAGAGGACGTTGGCGATGTATGACACGGGAAGCTTGGTCGTCGTCTCCACATGGTTTGCCACCGGCTTGGAGTAGGCCGAGTCGTGATAGAACGCGCTGTCCTGCCGCGTGTCGGGCCACGTGATCGTCGCGCCGATATCGTTGACCCCGACCCCTAGCTCGATTGGCCCCGAGACCCAGGCGAACCCCATATCGCCGCCGAATCCGTGACCCAGCGTGTTCCCGGGCTTCGAGTACTGGGTCAAGGTCCGACCGTCGGGCGTCACCGGATTCGCGCCGCCGAAGATCGTGTTGCCGGTGATGAACCCTCCGTCGCCGTCCGTCCGCGCGTATCCGACGCCGAGGTAATAGTGCAGCGCGCCACCGACGTACAATCCACCCGAGCTGTCTCCGACAATCTTGCCGGCGTAGCTCACCGTGGGCGCGAACCCACCTTCCACGATGCCGTGGACGAGCGCGCTATAGCGCGTGTTCGTCCGGGCGGGCTGCGAGTCGCGCAGGAACCCGAGCAGCGTGTCGCCCAGCTGAAGTTCCACGTCGTCGTGCAGCCATCCCATCACGCCAACCCGGAATCCCTTGAACCCGAACCCGGGGTCGAGCGGGCGGCTCGAGCCGCTGATGCCAAACTGATCCTCGGGAACGAGCTCCGCGGCCTGGCCCAGGTTGGCGACGAACAGCGTCTCTCCGATGGTGAACGCGACGTCGTTTGTCGGGGTGGGCGCCTGTTTCACTTCCAGGTACAGCGGCAGGTTGAGAATCGTGTTCACGACGAGGATCGGATTGAACCCCGTCGACTTGGGGTCGAACGCGGGATCGTTCGAGAGGTTCGGGTGATCGTGGAGAAACTGGATGATCCCCAGTGGAATCGGGATCGTCAACTTCGGCTGCCCCCGTTGGGTCACGCGCGCCGGCACCGCGCGATATGCCGGGTTATAACGCTCGATCCCGCCCTCGCGGCCCAGACTCAGCCCGCCCATGCCCGCCCGCCGGGCGTCCGTGAGGGCTCCCTGCGCGGCGGCCGAACTGGCCCACCCGATGACGAGTGCCGCTAACCCGAAACACTTGCGCACGGTGCTCCTCGCGAAGGATGGCGCTCGACCGGCCCCGCCGGCCCCAAGGGTGGGAATGATCGTACAAACCCCCCCGCACGGGCGTGAGCCCCGTCACGAACCCGCCTGCGCGGCGGCGCCTTGGAACGTGATGGTGACCGTGGTGCCTGCACCCTGACGGCTGGTCAGGGCAATGGTGCCCCCCCAGCTCTCCACCAGGCGGCGCGCGATCGCGAGGCCGAGCCCGGATCCACTCGACGTGGTGGAGAAGGCTGGGTCGAAGACGTGCGCCAGGGCCTCAGGCGCGATCCCTCGGCCGTCATCCTCCACCGCGAGCTGCCGACCTCCGTCCGAGATCCGGACGACGATGCGCCGGGCTCCCGCGTTGCGCGAATTCTCGAGCAGGTTGACGAGCACTTCCTTCACCTCGTCCCGCCGGGCGCGGACCCGCACGTCTCTTCCCTCCTCCGCAGCGAGCTCGACCTGCGCGGAGGCTTCCGCGCCGCCGAGCGTGTAGAGGTGCACCACCTCGCGCGCCACGGTCGGCAGGTCGACCGACTCGACGGGAGTGGGGGCGGCCTCGGCCCCCGGTGAAGCGAACCGGGAGAAGGCGCGCGCGATGGCGTCGAGCCGGTCGATCTCCGCGAGGATGCGCTCGGACGTCTCCGCCAGCGTCGCGTCGAAATCCCGGTCCGCCCCCCCACCACCCGCCTTCTCCCGCGCCCGCTGGAGATGCTGGATCCCGAGCCGGATCGGCGTGAGCGGGTTCTTGATCTCGTGCGCAACCTGGCGCGCCATTTCGCCCCACGCGAGAACCCGCGCGGCGCGCGTGAGCGCCGTCGTGTCATCCAGCGCCACGACGCAGCCGTCAGGCGCCGGCCCGAGCGCCGCCAGCTGCACGCGAATTTGACGGCCGCTCACGGTGAACTCCCGCTCCGCGATACCCTCGCTCCGGGCGGCGAGGAATCCCCCCACGGCATTCCACACGGCGAGCCAGTCCGGCGGAGCCGCCTGCGGGAGCAAGTCACCCGGAGCGAGCGGCCCGCCCAGGAGCTGCGCGGCCCGCGGGTTCGCCATGGTGACGCGCAGACCGTCGTCCACCGCGATCACCCCGGTGGCGACGTTGGCCAGGACCTGGGCGGTGCGCTCACGCGCCTCTTCCAGGGCCGCTTGGCTCCGCTTTACGTCCGACGCCATCCGCTCGAACGCCGTGATCACGGGCTCGAACTCCCGCGGGGCGCCCGGCGGGAACGCCGGTAGAGCCGCTCCCCGGCCGACCGCGCCCGCCGCTTCGCGCAGCGCCGCGACCGGGCGGGCCAGGCCCTCCGCCGCGAGGCCGGCCAGCAGCACCGCCGCGATGAGACCCACGAGGGTGGCGAGCACGAGCGCCAGCGCGAGGTCTTCCTGCTGCTGGCGCACGCGCTCATCGTCCAGCAGCTGCGGAGCGGCTAGGACATCCTGGCGCTGTGGCGACTCCGAGACCACGACCATGTACCCGATGCGGATCGAGCGACCGGCCGTGCGGCCATCGTCGATGAGGTCGAGCTCGTCCCGCAAGGCCAGCCGCACGAACGCGTTCGGTGCCAGGAACGGATCGACCAGGCCGAGCTCGCCGAGCACGGGCGCGCTGAGCCCGGCGAGAACGCCGTCCCGGTACAGCCAGAGATCGGCGTCGAGCCGGTTGCCGAGGTCCTCGATGGACCAGCCGACCGCGGCGGCGCGTCCGGACTCGAGGGCGCCGGCAGTGCCCGCGGCATCGCGCAGCGTCTGCGCGATGAGGAGATCGCCGTCCTGACGAGCGTCGTCGCCGACCCGCTGCAGGCTCCACAGCGCCAGCACCAGCAGCGGCACCACGAAAAAGCCGGCGAGGGCAGCGGTCAAGCGAGCCCGATAGCTCGTCCGCAGCACGGTGAGCACCGGAGGGGGGCGTGGGCGCCAGCGTCCGACCACGGCCAGACTCAAGACCCAGCAGGCGGCGAGCAGCGCGACGTCGATCGCCACCACGAGGACGCCACGCACGACGAGGGTCCAGGGGTCCCGCAGGTCGACCGTCAGATGAACGTGGTGCACGCCGTTCGGCAGCTCGATCCGACGCTCACCGCGCGTGGACCAGTCATGCCGGGTCCAGACCACGCCGGCACTCGGCGCCACCTGGGGCGCGGTGGGCGGCGCCAGCGTGATTTGGTACGGCGGCTCGACGCCCGCGGCTCCCTGCAGGAAGCGAGCGACGCGCGCCA
>DASZCN010000030.1:0-30853 GCA_035943095.1 Gemmatimonadales bacterium
GGCCCGCATCGTGGGGTCGATGCTCCGATCCCGGAGTCGCGCCGAGAAGGCAGCGATCGTGGCCCGGTTCAAGGACGAGATGCTGCCGGGATTCGCGGCCGGCACGCTCAAGGTGACGGTGGATTCGGTGTTTCCGGTCGAGCGCGCCGCGGAGGCGTTTCAACGGATGCGGGAGAACCGAAACGTGGGGAAAATCCTGATCAGATGGTCGAGCGTCTGACGGTCTCCCGTGTATCTTACGGCTCCGTGACTCGCCGATTGGTGACGGTACTGGCACTCGTGGCCGCTTGCAGTGGTGAGCGGCGGCCCCCCCCCGCCGCTGCGGCGCACGTTGCAGCGTCGGACACGATCCGCCCGGCCGAACCGGTCAATATCTACGCCGCCGCCGCCGCAGGCCGCTTGGCGCCTCGCGCCGCGGCGGCGCGCCCCCTCGTGTATGTACCGAACTCGCACGACGGGACCGTCACCGTCATCGACCCACGGACGTACCGCGTGCTCCGGACGTTCCCGACCGGCATGCTGCCGCAGCACGTCGTCCCGTCCTACGACCTGAGCACTTTGTGGGTGGCGAATAACCTCGGCAACACGCTGACGCCGATCGATCCCACCACCGGGCGTGAGGGGCGGGGAGTGCCGGTGTCGGACCCGTACAATCTCTATTTCACGCCGGATGGCCGGTTCGCGATCGTGGTCGCCGAGCGGCGGCGCCGGCTCGACTTTCGCGACGCTACGACCATGGCCCTGGTCCAATCGATCCACGTCCAGTGCAAGGGCGTGGACCACATGGAGTTCACGGCCGACGGGCGATTCGCGATCGCGACATGCGAGTTCTCAGGGCAACTCTTAAGACTCGACCTCGAGACCCGCGCGGTGACGGGCTACCTGACGCTCGACCCCGGGGGTCTCGACAGCACCGCCATGCCACAGGATATCCGCTCGTCGCCGGATGGGCAGGTGTTCTATGTGGCGGACATGAAAGCGAACGGCGTGTTCCTCGTGGATCCTCTGGCGTTTCGCCGGATCGGGTTCGTGCCTACCGGGAAAGGAACGCACGGCATCTACCCCAGCCGTGACGGGCGCCTGATGTACATCACCAATCGCGGCTGGAATACCACGGCGGGCGGTCGTCACGGCCCCGGCTCGATCACGGTGCTCGATCCCACGACCCAGCATATCGTGGCCACGTGGCCGGTGCCGCACGGCGGCAGTCCCGACATGGGAAACGTGACCGCGGACGGCAGCGAACTGTGGGTCTCGGGCCGCTACGACGCGGAAGTGTACGTCTTCGACACGCGCACGGGGCGCCTGACGCACCGCATTCCGGTGGGCCGGGAGCCGCACGGGCTGTGCGTGTGGCCACAGCCGGGCCGGTTTTCCCTGGGCCATACGGGGAACATGCGATAACCTCCTGCCACGGAGTGAACGATGGAGATGCGAAGTGGATTCGTCGCCGTCCTCGCCGTCATCGGTGTCGCCTGCAGCCACACAGCGCAGCCGGCGCAGGCGCCGGCGCCCGCGGTCCAGGCGTTCGATCATTCCACCCTCGATACAACGTGCGCGCCGTGTCGCGATTTCTTCCAGTTCGCGAACGGCGGCTGGTTGTCACATACCGAGATCCCCGCCGCGTTTCCCAGCTGGGGCAGCTTCAACCAGCTGTACGAGCACAACCTCGACGTCCTGCACGACGTACTCGAAGCAGCCGCGCGAGATGATGCGGCCCCCCCGGCCCCCTCCCCGGGCGGCAGTAATCGCCGCAAGCTCGGCACCTTTTATCGGACGTGCATGGATTCGGCGGCCGCTGATGCGGCGGGGCTCGAGCCGCTGAAGCCGGAGCTCGATCGCATCGCGGGTGTGAGCTCGGGTAACGCCCTCATGGCGGAAGCGGCCCGGCTTCAACGCGCCGGCGCGCGCGCTCTCTTTTCCTTCACGGCAGGGCCGGACGCAAAGCGCTCCTCGGAGATCATCGCCGAGGCGGGACAAGGCGGATTGGGCCTCCCTGACCGCGACTACTACACCAAGACGGACAGCACCTCAGAGCGACTCCGGCAGCAATACGTGACGCACGTCGCGCGCATGCTGGAGCTCGCCGGCACGGGCGCCGACCCCGCCCGCGCCGCCGCCCAGCGAATCATGACGCTCGAGACGGCGCTCGCGGTCGCGTCCATGACCCGCGTACAGCAGCGCGACCCCAACGCCGTATATCACAAGATGACGGTCGCCGAGCTTGGGGCGATCAGCCCCAGCATCGCGTGGGAAGCGTACTTCGCGGAGGTGGGGGCACTGGGGGTCGTGGGGGCGGGGGGGGCGCTGAACGTCCGGCAGCCGGACTTCTTCAAGGCGATGAGCGGGCTGGTGCGCGACCGACCCATGGACGACTGGCGTTGGTACCTGCGCTGGCACTTGGTCGATCGGTTCGGGCCCTGGCTCGCATCCCCGCTCGCGAGCGAGGCCTTCCATTTCGAGCAAACGCTCACCGGCGTCAAGGAGCAGCAGCCGCGCTGGCGCCGCTGCGTGCAGGCGACCGACAACGCGCTGGGAGAAGCGCTCGGGCAAGAGTACGTGGCCCGCGCGTTCAGTCCCGCCGCGAAGCGGCGCGCGCTCGAGATGGTGCACAATCTCGAATCCGTGATGGAAGACCGGCTCCACCGGCTCTCCTGGATGGGAGACACGACCCGTCAGCAGGCGCTGATCAAGCTCGCCGGCTACACGAACAAGATCGGTTATCCCGACCGGTGGACCGACTACCGGCTGCTGCGGATCGATCCGGGCTCGTTCGTCGCGAACGTGCAGCGCGCCGCGGAGTTCGATACCGGCCGTCGCCTGGCGGAGATCGGCAAGCCGGTGGACCGGACCCGCTTTGGGATGACGCCGCCGACGGTGAACGCCTACTACAACGCGCGCATGAACGAGATCGTCTTCCCGGCCGGGATCCTCCAGCCTCCGTTCTTCAATCCCGACGCGGACGACGCGATCAATTACGGCGGCATGGGAGCCGTGATCGGCCATGAGCTCACCCATGGGTTCGACGATGCCGGGCGCCAGTACGACGCGGTGGGTAACCTCCGCGACTGGTGGACCCCGGCGGACGGTGATCGGTTCAAGGCCCAGGCGCAGCTCGTGGTGGATCAATTCGGCGGATACGTCGCGGTGGACACGCTCCGCGTGAACGGGCGGCTCACCCTGGGTGAGAATCTTGCCGACCTGAACGGCCTGCGCATCGCGTACGCCGCGTTGGAGCGGACGCTCGTCGGCAAGCCTCGCCCGCCGCTGATCGACGGCTTCACGCCGGAGCAGCGCTTCTTCCTGGGCTGGGCGCAGGTGTGGCGAGGGAAGAATCGCGATGAGTACGCGCGTCTGCTCGTCAACGTCGACCCCCACTCGCCACCGCGCTGGCGTGTGAACGGGCCGCTCTCGAATATGACGGAGTTCCGGCAGGCGTTCGCCTGCACCGCGGGCGACACGATGGTCCGGCCCGATTCCGTCCAACCCCACATTTGGTGACCGGCGGAATGAGTCGCATCACGGGAAAGCTGGTCCTCGTGACCGGGGCGAGCTCGGGGATCGGTGAGGCGTGTGCCCGACGATTCGCGGCCGAAGGCGCCAACCTCGCGCTCTGGGCGCGGCGGGCCGATCGCCTGGAGCGACTGGCGGCCGAGCTCGGTCCTGCGCACCGCGTGTCGCTTTCGGTGGCGGTGGTAGACGTGCGAGATCGGACCGCCGTCAACGGGGCGGCGGAGGCGCTCGTGAGCGCCGGGCGCGTGCCGGACGTCTTGATCAACAACGCCGGGCTCGCGAGCGGCATGGCCAGGATTCAGGACGGCGACCCCGAGGACTGGGATCGGATGATCGATACGAACGTGAAGGGACTCTTGAACGTCACCCGGGCGATCTTGCCGCACATGGTGGCGCGGCGAAGTGGGCACATCGTCAACCTCGGCAGCACCGCCGGGCACATGACGTATCCAATGGGCAACGTGTACAATGCCACGAAGTTCGGCGTGCGCGCCCTGACGGAAGGGATGAATCTCGACGTCGCCGGCACGCCGATCCGGGTGTCCGCCGTGGACCCGGGGTTCGTCGAGACGGAGTTCTCCGAGGTGCGCTTCCACGGTGACAAGGACCGCGCGAAAACCGTGTATCAGGGGTTCACGCCCCTCAGCGCGGACGACGTGGCCGACGCGATCGCCTATGTCGTGAACCGCCCCGAGCACGTGAACATTCTCGATCTCGTGATCATGCCGACGGCGCAGCGCAACGTGTACGTCGTGGACCGCTCGCCTTGACCCTGCGTGCCGGTCTCCGGCTCGCGCTATTCGTCGGAGTCGCCGCGTGCAATGACAGCGGTGGACCGCCGCCGCCTCAAGCGTCGGCGCTGCGCTTTCTCCACACGGTGCTGGGCGGCCCGACCATCAGGGTTTCCGTGGATGGTGGCCGTGGGAGCACGATCGCCTTCGGCGGTCTGAGTCAGGCGTTCCTGCTGTCCCCGGGCCAGCATGATCTCGATGTGACACCTGCCGACACCACGCACGCGCTGCTCGTGTTGTTCAACAGCCAGGGGGGGATTAACTACACGGCGTTCGTTCTCGACACGACGATCGCCAGCACGATCTATATGCTGCCGGGGCTGGTGGCGGATTCGGGGGCGGTTCCAACTGGCGTGGGCCGTCTGCGCCTTGCAAACCTCGCTGCCCTCGTCGGATCGATCGATGCTTACCGGACGCAGCCGGACAGCACCCACCTGATCCTGACACAGCAGCCATTCAACTATCGCTCAATAACGCCGTACTTCGAGAGCGCACCGGGGAAGTGGACCGTCGTGATCTCGCATGGCGGCATTCGGGACACGTTGCTCATGACCGATTCGATCGCCGTGAACGACGGGCAGGCGCGCACGGTGGCCATCATCGACTCGACCGGGGCACGAGTCAGCTGGCGGGTAATAGCGGAGCGTTGACGGCGGCCGCGAAGCGGTGAACGATCTCGCCCGCCGGCTCGATGCTCGTGATCCCGCGGACGCTCCGCCCCGCCTGCCAGTAGTCCCGCGATGACTCGCCGGCGAAATTACCGCGCTTCAGGCGCCACGCCGATCGCAGCGCGTAAATCGTGCGCATGAGATGCTTGGTGCGGCGGTGCCGCAATAGCCAGCGGGCCAGTGGGCCGGCCTTGGTGCCGACCCGTTCCACGTACGGCGTCCGGATCACCGCGAGCGGGACCCCCGTGACCCGTTCGGTGAGGACGATGTCGTCCTCATCGGAGTCCACGATCGCCCGTTTGTAGTCGGGGTGCGCCGTGCATTCCGTGGTGGCGATGAAACGCGTGCCGAGCTGCGCACCCGCGTACCCAATTCGCAGCGCGGCCACGAATTCCGCCGCTTCGCCGATACCCCCGGCGCAGACCAGGGCGACGCCGAGGTCACCCAACTCGTCCATCAATTGGGAGGCGCTCTTCGGTCCGGCGTGCCCACCGGCCCGGTCGTTCACGGCGATCAGGCCGCGGACCCCGGAATCGAGCGCCTTGAGCGCCCATTTCCGCTCGGTCACGTCGTGGTACACGATCCCGCCCGCCGCCGTGACGCGGTCCACGACCCACCGGGGCTTGCCCAGGGACGTGATGAAGAACGTGACGCCTTCCTCCAGAGCGATGTCGACGTACCGCCGCATGCGCTCGAGGTAGAGGTTCGACGATTGCTCGATCAGGACGTTCATGCCGACCGGCTTTCGTGTGAGCCGGCGGATCAGCCGCAGGCCGTCCCGGAGCAGGCGCCGGTGCACGTACTCCATAGACAGCGGCTGCACGATGCCGATGCCACCCGCTTCCGAGACGGCGGCGACGAGCTCCGGGTTGGAGCAGGGGAACATGGCGCCGCCGATCAGCGGCACGGCGACCCGGGCGTCGCGGCTGAGCGCGGTATCGAGACCCATCACGCGCTCGGGGGGGGGCGGGGGCCGATGCGCCAGCGCACGGTGGTGCGGGCGACCACGTCGCCCGTCGTATCCGTGATCTCCGAGACGAAGTCGTGCTCCGCCTCGCGGCTCGTATCCGGGATCGGACAGCGGGCCTCGGCCGTGAGCGTGCCGCGCGCCTTCTTCAAGAAGGTGATGGACAGCGCGATCGGGATGCCGCGCGCGCCCGGCGGCAACCAGGTGGTGACGGCGAGCCCGCTCGTCACTTCACCGAGATTAGCGAGCGCGATGGCATGAATCGAGTTGAGGTGGTTCCGGACCCGGCGCCGGTCGCCGATCGTGACCTTGGCGTATCCGGGCCGGAGCTCCAGCACGTGCGGCCGCACGGTGCCGCTGTACGGCACCATTCGCCACAAAAGCCAGCTGAACAGCCGCCGACCCCCCGGGAGCGGGCTGAGCCGCTCCCACCAGGCGCCAAAGGTCGCCATGGAGTTGAAGTCTAGCCTCCAGTTAGGTTTCTAGCCGAGTGTCGTGCCCGGCCGTATCTTGCCCGCGTTTCCGCGCACCACGGGAGCCGATGACGAGCTACAGATATCCCGAAAGCCACGTCTTCTACCGGAAGCTCGGCAGGAGCTACCCGCGCATCGTGCGGGGCGAAGGCTGCTGGCTGTTCGACGAAGCAGGAAAGGCCTACCTCGACGCCGTCGGGGGCGCTTACGTCGCCAACCTCGGCCATTCGAACCCCGAGATCGCGGACGCCCTGGCCCGCCAGGCGCGCGAGTTCGGGTATCTCTCGGCCACGGCGTTCACCCACGGGCCGGTGGAAGAGCTGGCGCGCGAGCTCGCCGCCACGCTTCCCGGCGACCTGGACAAGCTCTATTTCCTCTCGAGCGGCTCGGAGGCGGTCGAGGCCGCCCTCAAGCTGGCGCGGCAGTACTGGGTCGAGTCCGGCAAGCCCGGGAAGCACCGCATCATCGCCCTCAATCCATCCTATCACGGCAATACTCTGCTCGCGCTGTCGGCGTCGGCGCGCGAGCAGTACCGACTGCCATTCCGTGAGTGGCTCGTGGACGTGGAGCGGATTCCGGCTCCATACGCGTATCGATGCAGCTGCCAGGGCGAAGACCCGATGTGCCCCACGTGCACCGGTACGGCGCTCGAGGCCCACATCCGGCGGCTCGGAGCCGATACGATCGCCGCGTTCATCGCGGAACCCGTGGGCGGTTCATCCACCGGAGCTTCGACTCCGCGCCCGGAGTACTTCCGGACGATCCGCGAGATCTGCGACCGTCATCAGGTGTTGTTCGTCGCCGACGAGATCCTGTGCGGGGCGGGTCGCACCGGTACCTGGTGGGCGGTGGAGCCCTACGGCGTCACTCCCGACTTGATGGCCGTGGGCAAGGGAATCTCGGGTGGGTACGCGGCACTCTCGGCGGTGGCCGCGCCGGAGCGCATCGTGGACGTCATCGCTGAAGGCTCGGGGAGCTTCCTGCATGCCCAGACGTTCTCGTTCCACCCGGTGGCGTGCGCCGCGGGACTCGCCGCCGTGCGTCTGCTCAAGCGCGACTACCTCGTGGAGCGATGCGCCAAGCTCGGCGGCACGCTGCACCGGCGGCTCGCCCCACTGGCGGAGCTGCCCCATGTGGGCGACGTGCGCGGGCGGGGACTCCTCGCCGGGATCGAGTTCGTCGAAGACAAGACGACCCGCGCGCCGTTCCCCCGTGCCGCGAAATTCGTCGAGGCGTTCACCGACGCGGCCCAGGAGGCCGGCCTCATCGTGTGGCCCAACGTCGGGCACGCGGACGGCGTGAACGGTGACCTCGTCGTGGTGGCACCTCCGTTCATCATCACGGAACAGGAGATCGACCAGATCGTGACGCGGTTCGAGGTGGCACACACGGCGGCGCTGAGGGCGATCAAGGTCAATGTGCGCTGAACGCGTGACGACCAGGGCGCCCGCCGCGTCGAAGGTTACCTACACCTCCGCCGACGTCGATTGGGAGGCGTTTCACCGTCAGTTCGACGAGGCCCTCGTTCGCGTCCGGGGGCAGTTGGGCCGCAACTATCCCCTGTACATCGGCAAGGAGGCGATCGCATCCGGCGGCCCGCCGATCGTAGCGACGTCTCCGATCGATACGAGCGTGATGCTCGGCCGGTTCGCGACCGCCACCCCGGAGCAGGTCGGACGCGCCGTCTCCACGGCAAAGGCCGCACAGCGGGCATGGGCGCATCTGCCCTGGGCCGAGCGGGTGTCCATGCTGCGGCGGGCGGCGGGGCTGATCCGCGACCGCAAGTTCGAGCTCGCCGCCATCATGAGTCTCGAGGTAGGCAAGAGCCGGCTCGAGTCCATGGGGGATGCCGAAGAGTCGGCCGACCTGATCGAGTACTACTGCAAGCAGGTGGAAGACGCGGGCGGATTTGTCCGGTCCATGGCCCGCGTGACCGCGGTCGAGTGCAACACGGACGTGCTGCGCCCGTACGGGGTGTTCGCGTGCATCGCGCCCTTCAACTTCCCGCTCGCCCTCTCGACCGGGATGTCTGCGGCGGCGCTGGTCGCGGGCAACACGGTGGTGTACAAGCCCGCCGAGGACACGCCGTGGACCGGCTACAAGCTGTTCGAAGTGTATCGGGACGCCGGCGTGCCCGCCGGGGCTTTCAACTATATCCCCGGCACCGGGGAGATCACCGGCGAGGCGCTGTGGCGCCACCCCGGCGTGGATGGCGTGGTGTTCACCGGCTCGAAAGCCGTGGGCATGCGGATCTATCAGGGGCTGTCCCATCAGTGGGTGAAACCCTGTCTGCTCGAGATGGGCGGGAAAAACGCGACGATCGTCCTCGACTCGGCCGATCTGGACGCCGCCGCCGAGGGCGTGACGCGCTCGGCGTTCGGATTGCAGAATCAGAAGTGCAGCGCGACGTCGCGGGTATACGTGGACGCTCGCGTGACGAAGCAGTTCCTCGAGACGCTCGTCGAGAAGACCAAGGCGCTGAAAATGGGCGATCCCACCATGCGCGACGTGAGCTTCGGTCCCGTCATCAATGCCGCGGCGGTCGAGCGATTCGAGCAGGCGGTATCCCAGGCGCGCCGCGAAGGGACGATCGTGCTGGGCGGCGAGCGATTGCGCGGTGGCGTGTTCGATCGCGGCCACTTTGTGGCCCCCACGATCGCGCAGTTGGCGCTCTCGAGCTCGTTGTTCCTCGACGAGCTGTTCGTGCCCGTGCTCGCGGTGGGTGAGGTCACCGGGCTCGAGCAGGCGATCGCCGAGACCAACAAGGCGCAGTACGGGCTCACGGCGGGGATCTTTTCGAAGAAGTCGCAGGAGATCGAGCGTTTCTTCGACGAGGTCGAGGTCGGGGTGTGCTATGTGAACAAACGCACCGGCGCGACGACCGGTGCCTGGCCGGGCGCGCAGCCGTTCACTGGCTGGAAGGGCTCGGGCTCGACCGGGAAGGGTGGGTGCGGGCCGTATTACGTCGCGCAGTTCCTGCGGGAGCAGAGCCGAACCGTGATCGAGGAGGCGCGATGACGCGCGACTACCCCCGGATCGTCGTACCGCCACCCGGCCCCAAGGCGCGGGCGATCGTCGAGCGTCAGGATCGCTGGGCGTCTACCTCGTATCCCAAGGAATACCCGCTCGCCATCGCCCGCGGCGAGCGCGCCATGGTCGAGGACGTGGACGGGAACCGCTACCTCGATTTCATGGCGGGCATCGCGGTCGCATCGACCGGCTACGGCCATCCGAAAGTCGTCAAGGCGATTCAGGAGGCCGCGGGCCGCTTCCTGCACATTTGTGGCAGCGACTTCTACTTCGAGGGCTTCGCCGCGCTGTGCGAGCGGCTGGCCCAGCTCGCCCCGGGGAAGAGCAAGAAGCGCGTCTTTCTCTCGAACTCGGGCACCGAGGCCGTGGAGGGCGCGATCAAGCTGGCGCGCCAGTCCACGGGCCGGCCCGCGATCATCGCGTTCAGCGGTGCCTTCCACGGCCGCACGTACGGCGGCCTGAGCCTGACGGCGAGCAAGTCGATCCAGCGGGCGGGCTTCGCGCCGTTTCTCCCCGAGGTCTATCACGTCCCCTACGGGTACCGCTACCGCTGCGACTTCTGCCGCGGCGAGCCGGCGTGCACCATGCGGTGCGTCTCGTCCATCGAGGACGAGCTGTTCGCCAAGCGACTCGATCCCGCGAGTGTGGCGGCGGTGTTCGTGGAGCCGATCCAGGGGGAGGGCGGTTACGTGGTGCCGCCGCCCGGATACCTGAAGTCGCTGCAGGAGCTGTGCGATCGCCACGGCATTCTGATGGTCTGCGACGAAGTACAGTGCGGTGTCGGCCGGACCGGCAGGATGTGGGCGTGCGAGCACGAGGGGATCGAGCCCGACGTGCTGCTCACGGCCAAGGGTCTCGGCAGCGGCATGCCGATCGGCGCGATCATCGCTCGCGAGTCGATCATGAAGTGGCGTCCGGGGGCGCACGGCAGCACGTTCGGCGGGAACCCGGTGTGCTGCGCGGCGGCCCTCGCCACGCTCGACGTGGTGGAGCGCGAGCTGCTGCCCAACGTGCCGAAGACGGGCGCCCGGCTCATGGCCGGGGCCGAGCGGTTGCAAGAGAAGTACGCGTCGATCGGCGACGTCCGTGGGCGGGGCTTGATGATCGGGATCGAGTTCGTGAAAGACCGCGCCACCCGGGAGCCCGCACCGGAGATCCCGCATGAGCTGGTGGAGCGGGCGTTCCGAAAGGGTGTGCTGCTCCTGGGCGCGGGGAAGAGCGCGTTGCGGCTCGCGCCACCACTGGTGGTGGACGACTACGACGTTGATACGGCACTGCGGGTGATCGACGAGTGTTTGCAGGAAATGACGGATTGAGAGTCGTCAGTTGTCAGTCGTCAGTTGTCAGTTGTCACCAACTGCTGTCCCCCATCGTCGAACTGATGACTGACAACTGATGACTGACGACTCCTCCAAGGTCATGTCCATGCACGACGCGATCGCCCGCTTCGTCCGCGACGGCGACACCGTGGTCATCGAAGGCTTCACCCACCTCATCTGCTTCGCCGCCGGTCACGAGATCATCCGGCAGCGTCGGCGGGACCTGACCCTGGCCCGCCTGACGCCCGACTTGATCTACGACCAGATGATCGCCGCCGGGTGCGCCCGGAAGCTGGTGTTCTCGTGGGCCGGCAATCCCGGCGTGGGCTCGCTGCACGCGTTTCGGCGTGCGATCGAGGGGGGGGGGCAGCAGCGCGAGGGCCGGCTCGAAATCGAGGAGTACTCGCACTTCGGGATGGTGGCGCGGTTTTCCGCGGGAGCGGCCCGGCTTCCCTTCTGGCCGCTGCGCAATTACATGGGCACCGACCTGCCGAAAGCGAACCCTCGCATCAAGACCGTGGCGTGCCCGTACACCGGGGAGGCGCTCGCCACCGTGCCGGCGCTCAACCCGAGTGTCACCATCGTACACGCGCAGCGCGCCGATGCGGCGGGAAACACGCAGATGTGGGGCCTGGTGGGAGTGCAAAAGGAGGCGGCCTTCGCGTCCGACCGCGTGATCGTCGTCGTCGAGGAGTTGGTGGACGAGGACGTGATCCGCTCCGATCCGAACCGGACCGTCATTCCGTCCGTGATCGTGAGCGCGGTGGTGGTCGAGCCGTGGGGCGCGCATCCCTCCTACGCGCAGGGGTACTACGACCGCGACAACGATTTCTATGTCGCCTGGGAGACCATATCGCGCGATCCGAGCCGGCTCCAAGGCTACCTCGACGATTTCGTGCTCGGCGTTCCCGACCGCGCCGCGTATCTGGAGAAACAGCCGCACGTCGCAAGGCTCAAGGCGAAAGAACGCGTCTCGGTCGGGGTGAACTACGGGTACTGACGCCTATACCCCGGACGAGATGATGGCGGTCGTCGCCTCGCGCGAGCTGGCGGACGGTGAAGTGGTATTCGTCGGCATTGGCCTCCCCAATCTCGCATGTAACCTGGCGCGCCGGACGCACGCGCCGCGCCTCGTCCTGGTCTACGAGTCGGGAGCGGTTGGCGCCGTGCCGGAGCGACTCCCGGTCTCCATCGGCGATCCGGCCCTCGTGACCGGATCGCTCATGGTGTGCGGGATGGCCGACGTCTTCCAGCTGTTTCTGCAGAACGGCCGGATCGAGGTCGGCTTCCTGGGCGGCGCCCAGGTGGACCGCTACGGCAACATCAACACCACCGTCATCGGGCCGTACGAGCGGCCCGTGGTCCGGCTGCCGGGATCGGGGGGGGCGGCCGAGATCGCGGTGCACGCGCGGCGCACCCTGATCGTCGCCAAGCTCAACGCCCGGGCGTTTCCGGAGCGCGTGGATTTCGTGACGAGCCCGGGTCAGCGCTCCGCCGGCCGCAGTCGGCGCGAGCTCGGCCTGCCCGGAGCCGGACCCCTGAAGGTGATTACGGACAAGGGGATCCTCGAAGCGGACGAGGCGACCGGAGAGATGACGCTCGCCGCGCTCTACCCCGGTGTCACACCGGATGAAGTGCAGGCCGGCGTCGGCTGGCCCCTCGCGCGCTGCGAGCGGCTCGCGTCCGTGGATCCCCCGCCCGCGCGGGATCTGCACTTGCTCCGAAACGTCCTGGACCTGAAGAAGCTGTATCTCAGGGCATGAAGAGCCGCCGCGCGCTGAGTCTCGTTGTGTTGTGCGCAGCAGCCGCCGTGCCGGCGGTCGCGCAGCGCGAGCCCGTCCTGAAGCAGGTCGCCGTGCCGCATGCGTACTACTGGCGCGAGATGTATGTCCCGCAGGTGACGAGCGGTCCGAGCGCGGTCACATGGTCGCCTGACGGTACCGAGCTGATCTACTCCATGCAGGGCTCGCTGTGGCGCCAGCGGATCGGCTCCCGCGTCGCCGAGCAGCTCACGAGCGACCAGGGATACGACTATCAGCCCGACTGGTCGCCGGACGGCAAGTTCGTCGTCTTCGCGCGCTATTCCGGAGACGCGATCGAGCTCGAGGTGTTGGACCTCGCGTCGAAGACGGTTCGCGCGGCCACGGTCACCGGGGCGGTCAACCTCGATCCGCGCTGGTCGCCCGATGGCAGCCGGATCGCGTTCGTGTCGACGACCTACAATGGGCGCTGGCACATCTTTACGTTGGCGATCGAGAACGGCGTCCCGAGCGCGGTCACCCGGCTGACCGAGGATAACGACAGCAAGCTCCCACGGTACTACTACAGCGCGTGGGATCACTACCTCTCGCCCACGTGGTCGCCGGACGGTCGCGAGCTCATTCTCGTCTCGAACCGCGGGCACATTCACGGCACGGGCGGGATGTGGCGCATGACGGCGACGCCCGGCGCGCCCCTGCGGGAGATCCGGTACGAGGAAACCACCTGGAAAGCCCGCCCCGACTGGTCTCCCGATGGCACGCGGGTCGTCTACAGCTCGTACCTCGGCCGCCAGTGGCATCAGCTCTGGCTGATGACGAGCGAGGGCGGGGATCCATTCCCCGTGACGTACGGCGAATTCGATGCGACCGCGCCACGCTGGTCGCGCGACGGCAAGCACATCGCGTACGTGTCGAACGAGTCGGGCAACACGTCCCTCTGGGTGATCGACATACCGGGCGCACGCCGGCGTGAGGTGGTGCCGGCGGAGCGCTGGTACCGAGGAGCCGTGGGCCGGCTGCACGTGGTGGTGGTGGACGCGAGCGGGCGTCCCCTGGCGGCACGCGTGTCGGTGACCGGCCCGGACGGGCGGGGCTATGCACCGGACGATGCCTGGCGGCACGCGGACGAGGCGTTCGACCGCTCAGAGCGCCATTACGAGGTCACGTATTTCCACACGGGCGGAGCGGCCGACGTGACCGTGCCGGCCGGAAGTCTCGCCCTCGAGGCGTGGCACGGGCCGGAATACCGCGTGGCGCGCGCCCGGATCGACGTGCCGGGGGGAAGGACGGTCACCAAGCGACTCGTGCTCCAGCGCCTGGCGAACCTCCCCGGAGGTGGCTGGTGGAGTGGCGACCTGCACGTGCATATGAACTACGGCGGTGCGTACCGCAACACGCCGCCGCACCTGGCATTCCAGGCGCGGGCGGAGGACCTGCACGTGGTCGAGAACTTGATCGTCAACAAGGAACAGCGGATTCCCGACATCGCGTACTTCCGCACCGATCCCGATCCCGCCTCGGGCCCCGGTTTCCTGCTCATGCACGGCCAGGAGTACCACACCAGCTTCTGGGGTCACACCGCGTTCCTCGGCTTGAGGGATCATTACATCCTCCCCGAGTACGCCGCCTATCCCAACACGGCGGCGGCGAGCCTCTACCCGACCAACGCCGACGTGGGGGACCTCGCCCACGCGCAGGGCGCCCTGTTCGGCTACGTCCATCCGTTCGATGCGCGACCCGATCCCGCCGACACGAGCAGCCCGCTCACCTACGAGCTCCCGGTCGACGCCGCACTCGGCAAGGTGGATTACGTGGAGGTGATGGGGTACTCGGATCACCTGATCACGTCGGCGATCTGGTACCGGCTGTTGAATTGTGGTTTCCGGCTGCCGGCGGGGGCAGGGACGGACGCCTTCCCGAACTTCGCGTCCCTGCGGGGCCCCCCGGGATTGGTGCGCGTGTTCGCGCATGTGGGCCCGACGCTCGATCACCGCCACTGGATGGCGGCGATCAAGGCGGGCCGGACGTTCGTCTCGAACGCGCCGCTCCTCGAGTTCACGCTCGGGGGACACGCGATCGGAGACGAGATCCGGTTGCCCGCCGGCGGAGGTCGGCTCACGGCACGGGTGCGACTGCGTTCGAGCGTGCCGGTCGATCACCTGGAGGTGATCGGGAACGGCCGCGTCGTCTCGACGATCAAGCTCGACGGCGACCGGACTGCCGCGCGTGCCAGCGTGCCCATTCCCGTTGCCCACAGCGGCTGGTACGTGGTGCGGGCCTGGAGCGAGCGGGCGGAGCAGCCGGTGCTCGATCTGTACCCGTTTGCATCCACGAGCCCGATCTACGTGCGGGTGGGGCGAGAGCGAGTGCGATCCTCCGAGGACGCCGAGTTCTTCCTCGAGTGGCTCGATCGGCTACAACAGGCGGTGAAGGCCCACGAGGAATGGAGGACGCCGGTCGAGCGCGAGCATGTCCTCGACTTGATCGGCCGGGCGCGTGCAGTGTACGCGGGCCAGTCTTTACGGTGAAACGATCTCGATGTCGCGGCTCGTGGTGAACGGCGCCCGTCCCCGCGCCGTGACGATCAGCTCGATGCGGTAGAGACCCGGCGGCACGCCGGCCAGGTCGAGGGTGATCGCGCGCTCCGCGACGGTCGGGTCACCGTTGCTCGCCGGCGCCATCACCTCGTCCCACTCCAGGTCGACCGCGGCACGACGCGCCGCGAGTCCGAGGGCTTCGACGGTGTGGCGGAGCCAGCCGCCGCCCTGTGGCCGCACCGCGAGGGACGTCGTGACCATCTCCCCCGCGGGACTCAGCCCGTGGACCTCCCAGAACAGTCCGAGCCGACCGCCCGCGGGGATCCGGGTCGTCGCGAGCACGTGATGCAGCGCGGAAGCAAGGTCGGTCGGCAGCGAATCGAATGGTTCGATGAGCAGCAGGTCCGACACGCCATCGCGCTTGCCGAAGTTCATCCCGTACCGGAGCCGGGCGACCCAGCGCGCCTTGGCCGGCACGATTTCGAGGCTCAGGAGCTGCGGCTCGCACGTGACGGTTGTGCTGAGGACCTCGGGACCGTCGAGCTGCGTCTCTCGTTGCGCCAGCACCCGGGAGCGCTCGTCGCGGGCCATCACCAGCGTCGCCAGGGCGGCCTGATGCGCGAGCATCGGGTTGTGCGACGCGTCGTACGAGGCGATTGCGACACAGGAGTCACTGCGGCGAAACGCCGCGACCTGGGCGTCGAGCCGGGTAAAGCGATCGGCGTAGGACGGCGCATACCACTCCTGCGGGCGATCGGCGTCGAGTCTCCAATCCGCCGGCGTCGCTCGCTCCGGTGCATCCACCACTTCGCCGGACGGGACAAAGTGAAACGCCGGCACGCGCTCGTGACCGGTGATGAAGGGTTTCGGGTTACTGACGTACGGTGACGGTTCTTGAGTCCAGTACACGTCGCGGCCGAACCGCAGTAGCACTTCTCGCAAGTCGTCGTCCCACCGCTCGTCATACGCGGTGCTCGACGTGCTCGTGATCTCGGCCAGTGTGAGGCGCGCGAAGTGCTCGGTCCGCCGGTCGTTCCCCGGGCGCGACAGGAGCGGGGCGGCGAGCCACCACCACCGAGACTCGAACGCCGCGCGCTCCTCGCAGCTCATGCGCTCGTAGCGCCCGCGCAGGTCGCCCGGGAGGAGCGGCGCGATGTCGTGCCAGCGGCAGCGCTCGTCATCCGGCATGCTCCGCAAGGCGGCGCTGAACGCCGAATCCGCCTCCTCGAACCGGGCGGCAGCGTGCAGCGCGTACCCGGCCAATGCCGAGCACCACCACGGCGTGCTCCGGCAGGCGCGGGCCGCCGTGACCGCCTCGGCAGCCTGGCCGTCCTCGACCAGATAGCGCGCCCGCTGCCCCGCGATCCAGGGGTCGCCCGGCAGGTGGGCGGCTGCCTCGGCAAGATCGGCCAGGAGGCGGTGTCGCGCTTCCCGGATGACAGGCGGCTCGGGGACCGAGTCTTCCTTCTGATCGCCGTACCAGAAGCAGAACCGCCCGATTTGGAGGTCGCACGGGCCGCCGCGGCCACCGTAGCGCTCCGGAAGATGCTGCCGTCGGAAGCTCTCGAAATCCCGCTGGGCTCGCCGTGCCGAACGCAGCGTGCTCTCGGAATCCGCCCGCGCTCGCACGAGCGGCGGTGTCGCGACTCGGTGCACCGGGACCCTAGGCAGGGCGAACGCGAGAACGAGCCAAAGCGGAACCATGGGCGCCTCTGGGCAAATTACGAAGCCCGCCGCCCCGGCGCGAGCTTGACGTCCCGGCGCAGGGGGCTAACATCGCCGGCGATGGACCTGCCGCGCGATTGGAACGCCGCCCACTGGTTCGTCGATCGTCACATCGACGAGGGGCGGGATGGGCGCCTCGCGATCCTGCACGAGGGCCGGCGCCTGTGCTACGGCGACGTGTATGCCGGAGCCAACCGGCTCGGCAATGCCCTGCGGCGCCTCGGTGTGACCATGGAGCAACGAGTGGTCCTGCTCCTGCACGACTCTCCGGAGTTCGTGTGGAGCTTCTGGGGCGCGCTCAAGATCGGGGCGGTCCCGATCCCCACCAACACGCTCCTCAAGCCTCGCGATCTGGAATACATCCTGTCGGACAGCCGCGCAGCCGTAGTGATCGCGAGCGAGCCGCTCGCGCCCGCCGTCGAAGAAGTCCGGAGGCGGGTGCCGAGCCTGACGCACCTGGTCGTCGCAGGGAACGCATCCGCCGGCCAGCTCTCGTACACGGAGCTCGTGGGGGGCGAAAGCGCGGAATTGGCACCGGCTCGAACCACCAAGGATGACGTGGCCTTCTGGCTTTATACGTCGGGCACCACCGGGACGCCCAAGGCGGCAGTCCACCTGCAGCACGACATGCTGGTCTGCTGTGAGGGCTTCGGGAAGCACGTGCTGGAGATCGGGCCGGACGACCGGACTTTTTCAGTGGCGAAGCTGTTCTTCGCCTACGGCCTCGGGAACGCCCTGTACTTCCCGTTCCACGTCGGCGCATCCACGGTGCTCTATTCCGGCCGGCCCGAGCCGGTGAAGGTGTTCGAAGCCATCTCGCGCGACCGCCCCACGATCTTCTATGCCGTGCCAACCGCGTACGCCGCCATGCTGCAGGTGCCGGACGCCGACCGGCTCTACGACCTCCGCTCGGTGCGGGTATGCAGCTCCGCCGGCGAGCCCCTGCCCAAGGCCATCTACGATCGGTGGCTCGAGCGGTTCGGCCTCGAGATCCTCGATGGGATCGGTTCGACGGAGATGTGCCACACCTTCATCGCGAACCGCCGCGGGCACGTCCGGCCTGGCTCGAGCGGCACGCTCGTGCCGGGATACGATGCGCGGCTCGTAGACGACGTCGGGCGAGACGTTCCCACCGGAGAGGTCGGCAACCTGCTCGTCAAGGGCGACAGCGCCTGTGCCTGCTATTGGAACCAGCACGAGCGCACGATGCAGACCATCCAGGGCGAATGGGTCCGCACCGGGGACAAGTACCATTGCGACTCGGACGGCTACTTCTGGTACGCCGGTCGCAGCGACGACATGATCAAGGCGAGCGGGATGTGGGTGTCGCCCGCGGAAGTGGAAGGTGCGCTCGCTGTGCATCCGGCGGTCGTGGAGGCAGGCGTCGTGGGCGCGGAGGATAAAGACGAGCTGGTCAAGCCGCTGGCATTCGTGGTGCTCGCCCGTGGCCACGCACCGACCCCCGCTCTGGAGGGGGAGCTGAAGGCGTTCGTGAAGGATCGGCTCGCGTCCTACAAGTACCCGCGGTGGATCATTTTCGTGGGCGAGCTACCGAAGACCGCGACGGGGAAGATCCAGAGGTTCAAACTACGGGAAATAGCAAAAGAGACCGACAGGAGAGGCAAAGGCTAGACGCACAGACGCGCAGTGGTTAACAGATGATAGCGATCAGGAAATGCCTTCCTCCATCCCGCCTCCTATTCACCGCTGTGCGTCTGTGCGTCTAGTCTTTGCAGGTCCCCGGTTTAATGGATTAGTAGAAGGGATACGTCGTACAATGCGTGCGTCCAGGCCGTGATCCCAAATCCCCGCAGGAGATACAGCGCCGAGAAGAACATCCCGGCCACCATCCGAAACACGAACGAGTACACCTGCAGTTGGTCTCCGTAGGGGCCGATATAATGAAAGGCCGAGAAGATCGCGGCGCCCAGGATTGTGGCGGCGACGCCGGCCGTCATCGGGCGCCAGCCGAGCAGCGCCCGCGCGCCCGCCGAAAGCGCGCCGACCAGCAGCACGCGAAACAGCAGCTCCTCGTAAATCCCCGCGCCGAGTGAAACCATCAGATGGGTCCACGCATCGAGCCTGCCGTCCGCCAGTGAGAGCATCTGGAGCAGCCCCAGCACACCGGACGTCACGCTACCCACGCACAGGCCGAACACCAGGGCGAGGCCGACCGCCTCGGCGAGCATCGTGAAGAACACGACGGCCGAGAGGCGCGACCCGTGTGCCCGCATGTCGCGCACCACGAGCCACAGCCCCCCCCCGATCAGACAGAGCATGAAGAGCGGCGGCCCCCACGCCCCCGCCACGGCGGTGAACAGCCCTTGCAGGATCACATCCGCGCCGTTCCGCACCGAGTGCGGGCCGTGCGCCAGCAGCACGGCGAGCGTCTGGTAGAAGACCAGGAGCGGGAGCGCGAACAGCAGGCTGTAACGTGGCGCGCGGCTCACCTGCCAATAGGAACGCGCGGACGCCGAGGGAAAGACAATGCCGGTCATAGGGGCATCAATCTACCTCGGATCGTTCGGGTGTTCTTGCCACCCCCTCGGTCGTCTCGTATCCTACCGGACCCACGCCCGCGGATCATGAAACCGGTCTTGTTCTTTGCCTGTCTCTTGCTTGCCCCAGGCGTAGCCGCCCAGAAGCCCGAGCGCGCCCGCGATTTGGGCGTTCCGTTCGAGGGCACGCCCGGCCCGCTCGACGCCATCACGGACGTAAGCGGCGTGGAGGTCGGGCATCGCACGATCATTGTGGGGAGCGGCAAGCTCGTCGGGGGCAAAGGCCCCGTTCGGACCGGCGTGACCGCGGTATTCCCTCGCGGCAAAGCGTCGGACGACCCCGTATTCGCCGGCTGGTTCACGATGAACGGCAACGGCGAGATGACCGGGACTACCTGGGTCGAGGAATCGGGCTTCCTGTGGGGGCCCGTGATGATTACCAACACGCACTCTGTTGGCGTGGTGCGCGACGCGGTGATCGAATGGATCGTCGGCAAGGGTCGCATGGCGCACGACGAATGGTCGCTACCGGTAGTGGCCGAGACATGGGACGGCGGCTTGAACGACATCAACGGCTTCCACGTCACCAAGCAGGACGCCTGGGCGGCGATGGACAGCGCGCGCGGCGGGCCGGTGACCGAAGGCAGCGTGGGCGGCGGCACCGGCATGGTGTGCAACCGCTTCAAGGGAGGGATCGGCACGGCGTCGCGGCGCATCCCGGGAGACGGCTACACCGTCGGCGTGGTGGTGCAATGCAACTACGGCGGTCGCGGGCCGCTGCGGATCGCGGGCGTGCCGGTGGGCCGTGAGATCACCGACCTGATGCCGTGCCGCGCTCCGTGTGGGGGGGGCGGGGGGGGCACGCGCGGGGACGCCGACGCGCGGCTCGCGCAGGATCTGGGCTCGATCATCATCGTGGTGGGCACCGATGCACCACTCCTGCCGCACCAGCTCAAGCGTATCGCCCGGCGCGCCGCGCTCGGCGTGGGTCGCCTGGGCGGGCTCGCGTCGAACTCCTCGGGGGACATCTTCATCGCTTTTTCGACGGCCAACCCCCAGGCGTCGCGCGATTCCGGGCTCGCTCACGTGACGATGGTCGCCAGCGATCAGATCACTCCGCTGTTCGAAGCGACGATTCAGGCCACCGAAGAGGCGATCGTCAATGCCATGGTGGCCGCTCGTACAATGATCGGCGCCGACGATCTCACGGTGTACGCCCTTCCGCACGACCGGCTGCGGGAGGTTCTCAAGAAATACAACCGGCTGAATCCGTGAGCTCTTCACCCGAAAACGGCGCGTTCCCCCGTCTCAAGGCGGCCGACCTGCGAATCGCCCCGCTGGCGCGCGCCGAAACCATCCCATCGGCCTGGTACACCGACGCGCGGTTCCATGCGCTCGACCGGGACGCGGTCTTCGCGACCACGTGGCAGCACGTCGCCGATGTGGGGCAGCTGTCCCGACCCGGCGATCACATCGTCACCCAAGTCGCCGACGAGCCGGTCATCGTGGTGCGGGGGCAGGACGGCGAGCTGCGCGCCTTCTATAACGTCTGCCGCCACCGGGGCGGGCCTCTCGCCATGAAGGACGGCAACGCCGACATGCTCATCTGCAAGTACCACGGGTGGACGTATCGTCTGGATGGGATGCTGCGGGGCGTGCCGCACTTCAATCACGTGGAGTTGTTCGACAAGCGCGACTACGGCTTGACGCCGGTGCAGCTCGCCATCTGGGAGGGTCTGGTGTTCGTGAGTCTGGCTGAGCGACGCCTCCCCAAGCCGCTCGAGACCCATCTCGCGGGGATCCGCGAGCGGATCGCCCCCACCAGAATCGGCGAGCTGACCTTCGCGCGCCGGATCGAGTACGACGTGCACGCGAACTGGAAGGTGTACGTGGACAATTTCCTGGAGGGCTACCACGTCCCCTACGTGCACCCCGAGCTGTACTCGCTGTACGACTACGAGGGGTACGTCACCGAGGTACACGACTGGTACTCGGTCCAGGTCGGACCGCTCACGGGCGACCGCAACGTCTACACGGCCGGGGGCGGGGAAGGGCTGTACTACCACGTGTTTCCCAACCTGATGCTCAACGTGGTGCCCGGACGCCTGCAGTCCAACCTCGTCATCCCCACCGCTCCCGATCGCTGCAAGGTGATCTTCCGCTACTACTACGACGACGCCGAATCACCCGCGGCCCGCGCGCGGATCGAAGCGGACATCGCGTTCTCGGACCGCGTGCAGACCGAGGACGCGGAGATTTGCGAACGGGTGCAGCAGGGCCTGGGCTCCCGGGCCTACGACAAGGGCCGCTTTTCGGTACGGTTCGAGGAGGGCGTCTACCACTTCCAAAACCTGCTGAAAAATGCCTACCGGGGTTGGCGCAAGCGCTGATGGCGGATCTCAAGCGTCAGCTCGGCCTCCTCGACTCGACGATGATCAACGTCGGCACGATCGTCGCGTCGGCCATCTTCATCGTTCCGAGCGTCATCGCCTCCACCCTGCACGCCTCCTTGCCCACGATACTGGTGTGGGTGGTGGGCGGAGTCGTGTCGCTGCTCGGCGCGCTGGCGGTCGCGGAGCTCGGCGCGGCGATGCCGAAGGCGGGCGGGATCTATGTCTACCTGAGCGAGGCCTACGGCCCGGTGTGGGGGTTTCTCTACGGCTGGTCGAGCGGCGTCGTGATCAACCCGGCCTCGATCGCCGCGATCGCGCTGGGCTTCGCGACCTACTTCGGATTCTTCGTGCACCTGGGAGACGCAGGGATCAAGGCGGTCGCGGTGGTCTCGATCATCGCGCTCACCGTGGTCAACTCGCTGGGCGTGCGCCTCGGCGCCATCACGCAGAACGTTCTCACCCTCACCAAGATCGCGCTGGTGAGCGCCCTGATCGTGGTCGGGTTTGTGTTGCCGGGAGGCAGCGTGGCGAACTTCGCCCCGCTCTGGTCCGATGCGCCGCTGGGTCAGCAGATAGCGTCATTCGGCGTCGCGCTCGTCGCGGTGCTGTGGGCGTACGATGGATGGATCGAGAGCACGTACGTCGGGGGCGAGGTCACCCACCCGGGCCGCAACCTGCCCCGCTCCATGATCCTGTCCACGTTCATCGCGATCGGGCTGTACTGTCTCGTGACCGCATCGTTCGCCTACGTGCTTTCGCCCGCGAAGATGGCGGCATCGTCCCTCGTGGCATCGGACGCGGCGCAAGTCACGCTCGGCCGCGCGGGTGCGGGATTCGTGGCCGTGGCCATCATGGTGGCCACGCTGGGTTCGAACAACGGCATCGTGCTCACGGCCGCGCGCGTACCCTACGCGATGGCACGGGACGGACTGCTCCCGCGTTGGCTGGCCGGAGTCCACCCGCGCTTTCTCACACCTGTACCGTCGCTCGCGGCACAGTGCGTTATCTCCATCGCGCTCACCTGGATCTCGACCGAGCCATCGTGGAAGAACGTCTACAACCGGCTGTTCACCTACGTCGTGCTCGCGGAATTCGTGTTCTATGCGATGTCCTGCGGGGCGGTGATCCGGCTCCGGAGCAAGGCACCCGATCTGGTTCGACCGTACCGGGCCTGGGGATATCCGGTCACGCCGATCGTCTTCATCCTGTTTTCGCTCTGGCTCGTCTTCAACACCGCCAAGGAGCAGCCTGGTGACACGGCGATGAGCGCGCTGCTGATACTGGCGGGATTGCCACTGTATTGGTTCCAGAAGAAGTCGTCAGTTGTCAGTCGTCAGTTATCAGGGGCGTCGCAGAACGACTGATGACTGACGACTGACGACTGAGGACTCCTATTCGTCGTCCGCAGCCGGCTTCTGCAATTGCTCCAGCGCCTTTTTCACCTCGTTTTTCGTATCCCGATACTTAAGCTTCCCGGCGACCGCCTGCAGCCGGGGGACGCCGAGCTGGCGCGGTAGAGTGAACTGAAAGGCTTCGACCGCCCAGCGCCGCACGGCGGGGCGCTCGTCGTCCAAATGCGTAGTCAGCACATCGAGAGCGCGCGCGCTGCCCCGGGCGGCGAGCGCTGCGAGGACGTGGGCGGGGAAGCGACCGGTGCCGACCAGGGCCTCGATCTGCGGGATGGCGCTCGAGTCCCCCGTCTGGGCCACGATTCGATAGGTCGCCTCGCGAATCACGTCCTGATAGGACGACGCGGCGAGCCCCCAGACCACCGCACTGTCGCGGGCGGTGGAGTCGGCGTGCACGAGCGCGGTGAGGGCGGCGGCGCGGACCTCGTAGCTCGAGTCCCCGTGGAGCGTCGCGCGCGCGAGGTCGGCGACCCTGGCTCCACCGATCTGGCCAAGGGCGGCGATCGCGGCGCGGCGCACCTGCGCCGAGGTATCGCGGAGCGCGGCGGCGAGCGGCGCGCCACCAGCAGCCGGAAAGGCGCCGAGCGCCTCCGCGGCCCCCGCCCGGGTGAGGAAGTAGTCAGCCGAGGTGGCGGCCCACGCGAGCGCCGCGGCGGCCGCCGTGTCCGCGGTCCGCTTGGCGAGCTGCTCGATCGCCCACTGGCGGTTCCATAGGTCGGGGTCCCGACGCAGCTGGACGGCGAGCCACGTCGTGGGCTGGTCGAACGCCAGCTCCTTCAGGATCGTGTTCCCGTCGTCGAACACGACCATCGTGGGCGGTCCTGAAAGGCCAGCGATTTCGATCGTCTGCTCGCGCGCGTCGAGCTCGGTTCGCCGGACGACGTCGCCGTGCTCCGTTCCCACCCGCACCGTGATGGGCATCCGGAAGGCGGGAGGCGTCTGGAATTTGAGGGTGCTCTTCGTGGTATCGGCCTTGCCGGAGTCGGACTGGGTCTGCTTCACCGTCAGTGCCATCTTGCGCGTCGCGCTGTCGTACGCCGCGGTGACCGCGAACTGCGGATGGCCCGCGTCATAGATCCACTGCTCCCAGAACCACGCGAGGTTCTCACCCGTGGCGTCGAGCACCGCCTGCCTGAGGTCGTCGGTCGTGGCGTTCCCCAAGGCATGCCGCGTGAGGTACAGGTGGATCGAGGCCCAGAATCGCTCGGGACCCAGGTAGCGGAGCAGCATTCGCAGTACCAGGGCGCCTTTGGGATACACGTTGTTCGAGGCCAGCGCGGCGAGCGGCATGCGGCGTCGCTGATCGATCTGGAGATACTGCCGGTATTCGTCGAGGTAGTAGTCGTCCTCGGCGTGGGGCCCGAGCTTGCCGCGCCAGTATTGCCCCGGGAGGAATTCGGCGAATCCTTCGTTGAGCCACATGTTCGCCCAGTTTTCGAGCGTGACGTAGTCGCCGAACCACTGATGCGCGAGCTCGTGCGGAATGAGAATCCACTGGTACCAGGGGCGATCGAGATACGCGCGGTCGTCCGGCAGCCAGTCCACGAGCGTGGTCGCGCTCACGTTCTCCATGCCGCCGAAGAAGTCCGCGACCGTGGTCTGCGCGTACTTGGGCCAGGGGTAGGGCACGCCCGTCAGCCGCGAGTAGACGTCGATCATGTCGGGCGTGACGCCGAACAGGCGCCGGGCGCGCGCCGAATCGGCACGGTATACGTAGTACTCGACCGGAATCCCGCGGCCGCCGCCCGCCCCCCCCCACCGGTCCGCCAGCTTTACGAGCGGGGCGACGATCAGGGACACGAGGTACGTCGAGCTCGGCTCGTCCTGACGCCATGAGACCGTGCGGGTGCCGCCCGGGTTCTTGCGGTCGGCCACGAGCCTGCCGTTCGACACCACGGTGTACTCGCCGGGCACGGTGGCGACGAGCTCCCAGGTCGCCTTGTCGTTCGGGTAATCGTACGTCGGGAACCAGAAGTGGTTGTTCTCGTCTTCACCCTGGCTCCAAATCTGCTGCGGCCGGTGCTCCAGGCCGTCGGGCCGGATGAAGGTCAACCCACGGCCGTTCTCGATCCGGGCGTGATACTCGATCGTGAAGCGCAGCGTGTCGTGGAAGGCGAGGGCGCGGGCCGGGTACACGACGAGAGTATCGCCGTGGGCCGCGCTCCGGAGCGGCGCTCCGCGCAGGTCGGTCACTCGCGCGACGGCCAGCCGCTTCCCGGCGTCCAGGAGCAGGGAATCGAGCCCGGGCTTGAGCGCCACGAGCGTCGTCGTCACGCGGCCGTCAAAGGACGTCGAGTCCCAATTGAAGTTCTTGAGCTCGATCCGCTGATGCACAAGGTCGTAGTCGTGCGAGCGGGTGTAGGTATCGTTGGCCATGAGTTCCGCGTTCGACTGGGCGGCGGCGGCCACGGGGGCGGCGACCAGCAGGGCAGCTAAGGGGAAGCGCATCTTTGAATCTAGTCTGGACGGGCGACCGTTTCCGATGCAACATTCGGCGGCCGCCAACACGCCTTTCACAGGAGAATGGAAGCATGAGATCGCTCGGGACCACCCTGCTCGCCGTCTGCGCCCTTCCCCTCACGGTCGTCGTCGCCGCGCACGCCCAGAACCCGGTGATGAACGGAGTCCGGGCCATGGCGCAGCGCCAGACGAAGACCATCGTGGAGGCCGCGGAGGAGATGCCGGCCGACAAGTACGGCTACAAGCCCACGCCCGCCCAGATGAGCTACGGGGACGTGGTCGCCCATCTGATCAAGGAAGGGAACAACTACCTCTGCAGCGCGGCGTCGGGAGTGAAGCAGCCGGATGCTGACAAGTTCTCGGGGACCGATACAAAGGACAAGCTCGTCGCGGGCCTCAAGGACTCCTTCAAGTTCTGCGAGACGGTTCTCGCCCAGATCCAGGACGCCCAGCTGGGCGACAGCATCGACTTCTTCGGCGGGCGCAAGGTCACGAAGGGAATGGCGGCGCTGATCACCGTGGCCGACTGGGCGGACCACTACAGCCAGATGGCCATCTACCTGCGGTTGAACGGCCACCTGCCGCCGACGGCCAAGAAGGGAATGGACTAACGGTCCTTCAAGATCTCCCGGGCGGCGTTGTAGCCACACGCCCCCATCACCCCGCCGCCCGGGTGCGTCGCCGAGCCGCAGAGATACAGGCCCTTGATGGGTGAGCGGTAGTCGGCGTACCCGGGGAGCGGGCGCAGGAAGAAGAGCTGTGACAGGGTCATCGCGCCCTGGAAGATGTTCCCTCCCGTGAGCCCGAAGCGGCGCTCCAGATCGAGTGGCGAGAGCACCTGACGGTCGATCACCGCCCGCTTGAAGTTCGGCGCGTAGTCGTTGAGGATATCGAAGCAGCGATCGGCGAAGCGGTCCTTCGCCTCGTCCCACGTGGTGCCGCGGAGCTGGTACGGCGCGTACTGCACGAAGAACGACATCACATGCTTGCCCGCGGGCGCCACCGTCGTGTCCACGACGGACGGGATGGTGCACTCGAGAATCGGATCCGTCGAAGGACGGCCGTACTTCGCGTCGTCGTACGCCCGTTCCATGTAGTCGAGCGTAGGCGCGAGGTGAATCGTGCCGCGCACGTGCGTGTTGGGGGCGAGACCGCTGCCGCGCACGGCGCTGAAGTCGGGTAGCTCGGAAAGCGCCACGTTGATCTTGAACGACGCGCTCGAGTAATCGATCGCCCTCACGTCCGCCAGGAACTGGGGCTCGAGCTCGTCGCCGTCCACGAGCTGGAGGTACGTGACGTGCGCGTCGGCGTTCGAGGCGACCTTCTTGGCCTGGAGCTCGGTGCCGTCCTCGAGCGCCACACCCTTCACGCGACCGCGCCGCGTGACGATCTTCGCGACCGGACTATTGAGCTTGATCTCGGCGCCATGCGCGCGTGCCGCCGAGGCGAGTGCCTGCGTAATCCCGCCCATCCCCCCGCGCACGTATCCCCACATGCCGCGCACACCGTTGCATTCGCCCATGACGTGGTGGAACAGCACGTACGCCGTGCCCGGGATGGACGGCGAGGCCATGGCGCCGATGATCGCGTCCGTGGCGAGCGCGATCTTGAGCTCTTCGGACTCGAACCAGCGGTCGAGAATCGGTCGCGCCGCCCCGGTCAGGATTTCGAGCGCGCCGGGGCCGTCCTTGCCGAGCTTCAGGAATCGCCAGCCCAGCCCAGCGAGCTGTGCCAGGTTCTTGGGCCGGAGCGACCACGGGTTAGGTGGCGTCTGGAGCAAGGTGGGCTCGATGAAATCCGCCACCCGCTCGAGCATCGCCTCATAGCGCGGCAGTGCCTCGGCGTCGCGCGCGGAGAACTTCGCGACCTGTTGCCGGGTGAGCTCCTTGTCCGGCCCCATCAGGAGGAAGCGACCGTCCGGGAAGGGCGTGAAGGAAGAGGGGCTGCGCGGCAGCAGCTCGAACCCGTGCCGCGGGAGCTCGAGATCCCGGATGATTTCCGGGCGCAGCAGGCTGTTCACGTACGCGGCCGTCGACACCTTGAAACCGGGCCACAGCTCTTCGGTGACGCAGGCGCCGCCGACCACGTCCCGGCGCTCGAGCACCAGCACGCGCATCCCCGCGCGGGCGAGATAGGCCGCGGTGACGAGGCCGTTGTGGCCGGCCCCGACGATGATGATGTCATACGACCCGGACATGACGCTCCCTTCTGCAATACCCTAAGGTGCAGTATGTTACGGCCTCGGGAGCGACGAAAGCGACGGGAGTCACCCGATGGCGCAGTTCCCGATGAAGCTGATCCGGTTGATGGCGATTGTCTGGTGCGGCTTCGGCCCGCTCTCGGTGGGCGCGTGCGCCCGTCATCACAATGCTGCCGGAACCACGCCCGACCCCTCCACCGACAGCACGCCTCCCAGCTACGCGCCGGCCACGCTTCGTGTCACGAACAGCCACTGGTCGGACGTGAGAATCTACCTCGCCCGGGGCGCGATGTGGACGCGCCTCGGCTTGGTGACGACTAACAGTACCGTGGAGTTCACGATCCCGCCGGATCTTTTGAGCGGAGCGTCGACCATCACGCTCGTGGCGGACCCGGTCGGTGGGACGGGCCGGTGGACGACTGCGTTGCCGGTAATCTCACCGGGCGACGAATTCGAGCTCGTGGTAGAGAACTTCCTCCAATACTCGCATTTGGTGGTTAGGTAGCTCAGGGCCTCCGCTGCGCCCGCTCGAGCAGTGCACCGAGCTCGGGTGGTACCTGCAAACCAAAGATCTCCCTGGTGGGAGCCGTGACGACGATGGACCGCGGCCCGGGGGCTCCCTGGCTTCCGGTCGAGCCCGTGTTGCCGGCCTGGCCGGGCGCCCCGTCCGCTGCGTCGGAGCAGCGGCGATTGGTCGCATCCGTCCCGCCCTGGCCGCCCTTCCCGCCTTTCCCGCCCGCTCCGCCTGGACCACCCGAACCGCCTTGGCCGCCCGGGCTCCGCGCCGTCACGATCCCCGCCATGAACGGATTGTCGAGCGGCGCGATCACGCTGATCCGCCCGCCCCGTCCACCTGAGCCGCCCGGTCCGCCATTCCCCCCGTTTCCTCCGGGACCACCGGCCTGCGCCGGGCAGCCGCCCGCGCCCGGCGCGCCGTTCGACCCCGCACTACCCGCCACGCCCGGCCCCCCCCGGCCGCCCCTAGACTCGACGACCAGCCAGTCAGCCGGGGGCACCGCGGTCGCATCCTGGAGCACCCAGAACGGGGGCGCGAGCCCGACCTGCACGCCGGAGACGAACAGCTTGTCGTAGAACGGCGAGCGTAACACCGCCAGCCGCACCGTGACGTCGGGGCCGTTTCCGCCCGACTGCCCTTGTCCACCAGCCTCGCCTTCGAATGCGTATGCGTGCGGCATGCAGCTGTAGTCCGGAGGCACGACCACCGTGTTCGTCACGCTGGGCTTGGCCCGCAGCGTGGCGGTGAGGCGAAAGCCGGTCGTCGCGGTGGCCAACGGGTCGTTCCAGAGCACCCAGTCGCCGTCCTGCTGTGTCACCGCCTCCGAGCTCATGCGATCGAGGAAGACCACATGCAGACGGGGCGGGTGTTTCTTGTCGTACGTGCGAGAGAACGGAACCCGAGAGCCGTCTGTGAGCACGGCCTCATAGGTGGTCGGCAGCGTGGCGCCCGGGCAGGCCCGCGCGTACGCCGTGACGATCCGTATGTCGCGGATTTGCGCGACCAACCCGGGATCGGGAGCGAACCCCTCGGGCGGAGCGTGGGAGCACGAACCGAGCAGCGTGGCACCGAGCAGCGTCGCACCGAGGCGTCGCATCGAGGCTGTCATGGGCCACAACATGTAAAACCGGGTTGCAATAGGCAACTTGCCGGAGGGTGGAGGCCTTCCTATTGTTGTCACCGTATGTCGGAATTCAGCCGCCGTTCGTTCGTTGCGCGCTCGGGCGTCGCCCTCGTGGCGCTTGCCGTCCGCGATTGGTTGTTGTCCACGGGCCGCCTCCTCGGGTGGACGCCGCGCCGCGCGGACGACGTTCCATGGAAGGTGCAGCAGGTGCTCAAGCAGCTGTTCGGTGACCGGCCCCTGCAGGAAGGGCACGTCCAGCTCGACGTGCCTACCGTAGCGGCCGACGGACGCGTGGTGCCGGTGATGATCGAGTCCGACCTCACGATGTCCGCCGACGCGTACGTGAAGGCGATTCACATCCTGGTCGACAATAACCCGGACATCCATCTCGCCGAGTTCCGGTTGACGCCCCAGATCGGGCAGGCGTTTGTGAGCACGCGCATCAAGATGCGGATGACCTCGCCGGTCCGAGCTATCCTCGAGACGTCGGATGGGACGCTCTGGGGCACCGCGGCCGACGTGCGCGTCACCGTCAATGGGTGCGGCTGAGGTGTCGCTCCGGTTGAACGTGGGCTCCGCCCGGATCCTCGTGCCGACGGCTATCCGCCGGGGCGACGTGATCGACGTCCGTGCCCTGGTCGAGCACCCGATGGCCACCGGGCTGTTCCGTGACGCGGATGGCCATCCCATTCCAGCCCATTTCATTAACGATGTGAGCGTGAAGTACGGAGAGCGCGAAGTGGCCCACTTTGTGTGGACGTCCGGTATCAGCCGCGACCCGTTCGTCGAATTCTCACTCCGCGCCGACCGCGAAGCGCCACTGGCGTTGACCTGGAAAGACAACCGAGACGGCGTCTTCACGCAGCAGGTCGACATCAGATTCGCGACACAGTAAGGAAGCTTCCGGTGTGCGCGTTCGTGCTCGCGCTCACGGCCATTTCCCTTCACGCCCAGCAGCTGCCCGTCCGCCGGCTCGCACCCGACGTGTACGCCGTCATCGGCGACACCGGCCGGGGCTCGGAGGGGCGGCCCAACGCGGGCTTCGTCGTGACCGCGGACGGCGTGGTGGTGATCGACGCGCTCGCGAGCCCCGCGCAGGGCGAGGCGCTGGTCCGCACCGTCGGCGCGGTGACGGACCGGCCGATCCGCTGGCTCGTGCTCACGCATCATCACCCCGATCATCATTTCGGCGCGATCGCCCTGCGGCGCGCCGGCGCCCGCGTGATCGCCCATCCCGACGTCTCGACCGGCGTGGACGAGCAGAGCCGGGAGGCGGGCGAATCGGCGTGGACGCGCGTCGTCGGGAAGGAACAGATGAAAGGATTCGCCTACGCCGACGTGCCCGACGTGCCCGTCACGACCGCGGACACGCTGCGGCTCGGCGGCGAGACCATCGTGATCGCGCACCCGTGGCAGGGCCCGGCGCACACGGCGGGAGACCTGATCATCTGGCTTCCCGCCGAGCGGGTC
>DASZCN010000031.1:0-3091 GCA_035943095.1 Gemmatimonadales bacterium
CTTTTGGGGGCAGCCGCCCACGGACTTTGAAGGACTGCCATGACCCATGCGGAAAGGTGTGCGATCGTAACTCAGCCTCAGGCGCACTACTTAGGACATCCACGGACCCAAAAGGAAAAAGGCAGAGGGACTTTGCAGACCTCTGCCTTACCACTTGGCTACGGCGCCGTAGGGTACATAAGCTCGCCAGCGGCTTGGCGTTTCTCAACCCCGCGTCCCCCGACGCTGTTGCCGCTGCTCGTGGACGGCTCGCCAACAATACCAGGCCACCACCGTGCGGTAAGGCCTGAACCGTTCGCCCTCGCCTTCGAGCTGCTTCGGTGTCGGGAGCGTCCGGAAGCCATAGGCTAACGCGTAGCCGTTGCGAACACCGTAGTCCCCAACGGGCCACACGTCGAGTCGACGCAACTGGAAGATCAGAAACATCTCGGCCGTCCATCGTCCGATGCCACGGACTGCCGAGAGGCGGGTGATGATCTCCTCATCGGGTAGCCTGCCGATGCGTTGCAGCTGGATCGTTCCATCCACGACGTTCGCCGCGAGGTCTCGCATGGACGCGACCTTCCTACCGGACAACCCCGCCGCGCGAAGCCTTCTGGGAGAGACGGCTAAGACGGCTCTCGGAGAGACATTTCCGTCGAACAGCGCTACAAAGCGTCGGTGGATCGCGGCTGCCGCCGCGCCCGCGAGCTGCTGGTGGAGGATGCTCTCGGCGAGCGCCGCGAAGTGGCCGCTGCCCGGCCTCGGCAGGTGGAAATGGCCCGTTCTCTTGATGAGTTTGGCCATCACCTGATCACGTCGGGCCACTTCCGCCGCCGCCGCGGCAAACCTGGTCTTGGGCTTCGTCACGATTCGAACGCTTCGCCTCGGTGAGACCCCGCCGCTGTCTTCCGCCGCTACTTCCCTCCGACCGCGCGATACAACGCCGCGTACGCCGTCGCCGCGTCGATCCGACCTTGCGCCAGCTGATCCTGCGCCTCGAGCTCGGTCCGCTCCGCGTCCAGCACCTGAAGAAAGTCCGTGATGCCCTCACTGAATCGCAGGCGTGCCAGCTCGGCGGCGCGCTCGCTCGCCGCGCTCGCCTCCTGTAGCCGCTCCACACGCACGCGCGCGGAGCGATACCGGCTGAGGCTCGTTTCCACGTCCTGCATCGCGGCCACGACGGCCTGATTGTACTGCGCGCGGGCGGCATCCTCGCGCGCCTGTGCGGCGTCGACCTCCGCCTTCACCCTCCCCAGGTTCAGCGCCGGCCAGGTGATCACCGGCCCGACCACGTACCGCAGGGTCGCCTGGTTGCCTACCGTATTGAATTCGGGCGCGGAATACCCCGCGCTCCCACCGATCGTAATCCGCGGCAGGTAGCTCGCCTTGGCCGCCCCGACGAGCGCTCCTTGCGCCGCGGCCTGCCGCTCGGCGACGGCCACGTCCGGCCGGTACCGCACCACGACCTCCGGATTTCCGATCGAGGTTACATCAGGCAGCAACGGCAGCGGAGCAACCTGCTCGAGCTCACGGGCAACAACGGTGGGCGACCTGCCCACGAGGGCACCGATGCGGTACTGCGCCGCCGCCACTTGGGCCTCGCGGAGGGGAATCGACGCCAACGTCGAGCTCAGCTGCGCCTGCGCCCGCTCCGTGTCGAACGCCGTGCCCCGCCCCGCATCGAGGCGTTGCTTGGTGACGTCGAACGTGCGACGCTGGTTCTCGGCGTTTTGCCGAGCCACCTGGAGCTGCTCCTGCGCTCCGCGCAGCTCGAAGTAGGCCCGAGCCACCTCGGCGGTCAGGGTCACCTGCACATCCCGCAGGCCCTCCTCCGCCACGCCCACGAACGCACCCTGCGCTTGGACGCTGTGACGGATTTGGCCGAAGATATCCAGGTCCCAGGACGCGTTGACGCCCGCATCCCAAATGTTTTGATCCGGAAACACGCCCGTGAAGCCGGGAAACGTGGCGCTGGACAGCCGCTGCCGTGCATACCCCGCGGCCACGGTCGCCGAGGGTGTGAGATCGAGCGCCGTGCGAACGCGATCCGAGCGGGCAGCGCTCACACGCGCCCGCGCCCCCTGGACGTCGAGGTTGGCGTGCAACACTTCGCCCACCAGTCGGGACAGGGTGGTGTCGCCCAGCGGCCCCCAATAGTCGGTGCTATCCTGCGAGCCCCCTCTCCCGAGGGGGGAGGGGGACAGGGGGTGAGCACTCTCGGTCCCCGCGGGAGAGAGAGTTTCCCGGAACGCCGGCGGAGCCTGTACGACGGGGGATCGATAACCTGGGGCCGAGGCGCATCCGTAGAGCGCGAGGAACCCGAGAGAATAGATCATCGCGCTACGCATACGACGCCTCCCCTGCAATGGCGGGTTCAAGCACGGGGCCTTCATCGGCCGCTTCCGTGCTGGGACGGTGCTCGGCCGCGATGAGCGAGTAGAACACCGGGACGACGAACAGTGTGAAGACCGTCCCTACCGTCATCCCCGCGACCAAGACCGTCCCGATGCTGTTACGGGCTGCCGAACCCGGTCCGGTGGCGAACACGAGCGGAAGGTGCCCGAATACGGTCGCCGCCGACGTCATGAGCACTGGGCGGAGCCGCGTGAGCGACGCTTCCCGTAGCGCGGCGAGCTTCTCCACGCCGCGTGACTGGAGGGTGTTCGCGAACTGTACGATCAGGATGCCGTTCTTCGCGATCAGTCCCACCAGCGTGATCAACCCCACCTGGGAATAAATGTTGATGGTGGTGAAGTCGAGGAAGCTGAACACCAGCGCCCCGGAGATCGCGAGCGGCACCGAGCCCACCAGCACGATCAGCGGGTCCCGGAAGCTCTGGAATTGCGCTGCGAGCACGAGATAGATGAGAATCACCGCGAACCCGAGGGTCACGGTGAGCGCCGCCCCCTCGAGCCGGATCTGGCGCGACTCCCCGGCGTAGTCGAGACCGACGCCGCCGACTCCTGGACCGGCCACCGCCGTCGCTGCGGTCTCCAGAACTCGCAGACCTTCCTCTTTGGTGACGCCAGGCTTCACGCCACCGAAGATCCGAACCGCGTTGCGCTGCTGGAATCGGTTCAACGTACGCGGCGCGGTGGTCGACTCGATG
>DASZCN010000032.1:0-9640 GCA_035943095.1 Gemmatimonadales bacterium
GGCGCTTGGCGAGCGAGTGCGGGCGCACAAGGGAGACATCCTTCTTCACAAACACCGGTTCGACGTATTCTCGAACCCGAACCTCGCTACGGTGCTCGACGCGCTCGCGCCGGACGATATCGTCCTATACGGCGTGGCCACGGACGTTTGCGACAAGGCGGCCATCGAGGGGCTGCTCGAGCGACGTCCGCGCACGAGACTGTTCGTCGTCACGGATGCGGTGAAGGGGATCGATAAGGACGTCTCGGAGCAGCTCCTGAAGGACTGGGGGGACGAAGGCGTCCGCCTCGTCAAGACAAAGGAAGTGGTCGAGGAGGGGCTCGTCGAAGAGCTCGCCCGCGCTACCGCATGACGGCATCCCCGCCGGTCGCGCCGCCCGCCTTCGGGCGGTTTTTTCTGCCCGGCCCGACCGATGTCCATCCCGATGTCCTTGCCGCCATGCAGCGGCCGATGATCGGGCATCGCTCGGGCGCGATGGAGCAGCTGCTCGCGGGGCTCGACGCGCCGCTCGGCCGGCTGTTCCGCACCTCCCACCCCGTCCTCGTCGGCACCACGTCGGCGACCGGATTCATGGAGATGGCCGTCCGAAACGGCGTGCGGCACCGCGCGCTGTCTCTCGTCAACGGCTCTTTCAGCGAACGATTCGCGAATCTCGTACGCGCCTGCGGCAAGGAGTGCATCCGGCTCGACGTGCCGCTGGGGTGCGCCGTCGAGCCCGACATGCTGCGAGACGCGCTGCGACGCACGCCGGTCGATGCGGTCACCGTGGTACACTCCGAGACGTCGACCGGGGTGCTCCAGGACGTCGCCGCCCTCGCCGCCGTGGTGCGCGAGTTCGACGACGTGCTGCTCCTCGTCGACGCGGTCACGTCGCTCGCGGGCTCTCCGGTGGAGACCGAGGCGTGGCAGCTCGATTTCGTGCTCACCGGCTCGCAGAAGGCACTCGCGCTGCCGCCGGGCCTGGCGCTCGCCGCCGCCTCCGACCGCATGCGCGAGCGGGCCAAGACGCTCCCGGCGCGTGGGCTCTATTTCGACCTGATCAGCTTCCTCGAGGCCACGAGCAAGCACCAGCCGACCAATACCCCCGCGATTTCGCTGCTCTACGCGCTCCAGGCCCAGCTCGAGCGCATCGAGCGCGACGGCGGTGTGGAGGCGCGGTGGCGCCGGCATGAGGCGATGCGCCACCGGGTCGAGGAATGGAGCGAGCGGCGCGGTGTGACGTACCTGCCCCGGGAGGGACGCCGCAGCTGGACGGTATCGTGTCTGAACGTGCCGCAGGGCAAGACCGCCAAGGAGATCGTCGGGGGCCTGAAGCGGGCCGGATGGACCATCGGCTCCGGCTACGGATCGCTCAAGGAATCCACGATCCGCATCGGTCACATGGGCGATCACACCGTCGGCGGACTCGAAGAGCTCCTGGCGCTCGTGAGCGGTCTCCTGGCGTGACACACCGCGTGGTCGTAGCGGACAAGGTCGCCGAAACGGGGCTCAAGCTGCTCGCGGCGACGCCGGATATCGAGGTCGCGAACTGCGCCGGCAAGCCCCGGGAGGAGCTCGAGCGGGCGCTGGCAGGCGCGCAGGCGCTCATCGTACGCAGCGAGACGCGGGTGACCGCGGATCTCCTCATGCGCGGGCCCAACCTGCGAGTCATCGCGCGCGCGGGCACGGGCGTCGACAATATCGACGTGCCCGCGGCCACGCGGCGCGGCATCGCTGTGATGAACGCGCCGGGCGCCAACACCGTGAGCGCCGCGGAGCACGCGATGGGCCTCCTGCTCGCCCAGGCCCGCCATATCCCGTGGGCGGCCGAGGCGATGCGACGCGGGGAGTGGGACCGGAAGCGGTTCGAGGGAACGGAGCTGCGCGGCAAGACGATCGGGATCGTGGGGTTGGGCCGGATCGGTGGTCACGTCGCCCAGCTCGCGCGGGCGTTCGGCATGCAGGTCGTCGGGCACGACCCCTACCTCTCTCCCGAGCGCGCCGCCGAGCTCCAGCTCAAGCTGCTGCCCCTCGAGCAGCTGTTGCGCCAGGCGGACGTGGTCACGCTGCACGTCGCCCATACCGAACAGACCCATCACCTCATCAATGCGGCGCGCTTGAAGCTCATGAAACCCACAGCGGTGCTCGTCAACACCGCGCGCGGCGAGCTGGTCGATGAAGCGGCGCTGGCGGACGCGATCCGCGAGAAACGCATCGGCGGCGCCGCGATCGACGTCTTCGCCGTCGAGCCTCTGCCCGCGGACGCGCCGCTCCGCAAGCTCGAGCGCGTGATCCTCACGCCCCACCTCGCGGCCTCGACCGCCGAAGCCCAGGAGCGCGTGAGCGTCGAGATTTGCGGCGCGGTGCGGGACGCACTGCTCGCCGGCGATCTTTCTTTCGCGATCAACGTCCCCGGGATCTCGGGAGAGCTGCTGCGGCGGCTTGGGCCGATGCTCGACCTGGCCCGCCGGCTCGGCCGTCTCGCCCTGGTCCTCGTGGACGGGCCGGTCACGTCCGTGGAGGTTGACTACGGTGGAAAGGACGAGACGGCGCCGCGCCCCGTACTGATGGCGGCGATCGAAGGGCTGCTCTCGGCAATGAGCGTCGAGCCCGTGAGTCTGGTCAACGCACTTCTCATCGCCGAGGAGCGCGGCGTCCGGCACGCGCGCCGCACGGGGACGCCCGAGCCCGGTTTCGAGACCACCGTGGGCCTCACGCTCGAGACCGCGCGCGGCCGGGCCCGCGTGGCTGGGGCCGTCCTCGGAAACGGCCACGGCCGGGTCATCCGGATCGACGACTACCATATCGACGTGGCACCGGAAGGATGGATGCTCATCATTCGGAATCGGGACGTCCCGGGGGTGATCGGCCGGGTGGGCACCCTGCTCGGTGGGGCGGGCATCAATATCGGGAGCTACAACCAGGCGCGCGTGCCGTTCCCCGGGCACGACGCGCTGGCCGCCATTACGGTGGATCAACCGCTCACCAACGGTGTGCTGGACGAGCTCGCGCGGGTGCCGGACATCCAGCTCGTCCGGCTGGCAAACTTCGGAGACTAGCCCGCTACTCGTAGCGCAGTGACTCCACTGGATCGACGGCCGCTGCCCGCCGCGCGGGCAGCAAGCCGGCAGCGAGCCCCACGCTGATCAGGATGCTGACGCAGATGAGGGCGATCGGCCACGACAGCTTCGGGCTGAGGATGTACTGCATGGCCGGATTGCCCTCGGTGGGGATGGCGTCCACGCCTAGGACGATCATGGTCGCGACGGCGAGCCCGACGAGCCCGCCCGAGACGGCGATCGCCATGGCCTCGAACAGAAACTGCGCCATGATGTGCCGCCGCCGGGCGCCGAGTGCCCGCTTGATGCCGATCTCCTGGGTCCGCTCCTTCACGACCACGTACATGATGTTGGCCACGCCGACACCCGCGATGAGGAGCGTGAAGGCGCCCACCAGGCCCATGAAGATCTGGATCCCGAGGCCGACCGCGCTGGTCTCTTTTTCGTCCTCGATGAAGTCCCACATGCTCAGCGCCCGCTCGTCCGTGGGATCGAAGCGATACTTCCGGCCCAGCACGCGGTACAGGTCCGACTTGACGAACGGCCCGCGCGACGCATCGTGCGGCTGCACGATCAGGTGACTCACGAACCGTAACCCATAGATGGTGCGAAACGTGGAGTAGGGAATGACGCCGCGTTCGGCGTCAGGTCCGTTGCTGCTCGAGTCCTGGAATTTCTTCTTGAGGACCCCGACGACGGTGAACGGCAAGCCATCGACGACCACGACCTTGCCGACGGGATTCACGCCTTTGCCGAAGATTCGCTCCGCCAGCTCGTTTCCGAGGAATAGGACACGCCGCTTTTGCACGACGTCCATGGCGTTGATGAAACGCCCGCCCGACGCCGGATCCATATGACGCATCGCCGCGTGATCGGGACCGGCGCCCTCGAGGTAGGCGTTGGTGCGCGTCTTGCCCACCTGGAACGCGGTCCCCCAGCGCCCGTACGCGATGCTCCCCCGGTCGATGTCCGGGATCGCCCGCTCGATCAAGTCCAGGTCCTCCTCGACCAGCCGGATGCGCCGTCCCTGTGGCAGCCCGGCGAACGTCTTGCTGGTCTCCCCGCCGTAGATCATGAAGATGCGCTCGCCCGCGCCCAGCAAGCCGTCGCGGATCGTACGCTTCAAGCCCTCACCGAAGGCCAGCAGCAGTACCACCGCGAGCGTTCCCCAGGTCACCGCGAGAAAGGTGAGCAGCGCCCGAGTACGCTGTACCTTCAGGTCGCCGAGGAAGTCCTCGAGCAGGATGCGGAACACGCTCAGCTCCTCAGCGCTTCCACGGGATCGAGCGCGGCCGCCCGGCGCGCCGGCATCAGGCCGGCCGCGAAGGCCACCAGGGCCAGCAACATCAGCGTTGCCGCGAGCACCTGGGGAGAGATGGTCGGGACGCCGACGAACTCCTTGATCGGCAGGCCTCCCAGCGCCAGGACCAGGCCGAGCGACAGCAGCAATCCGAGCGTCGCGCCCATCGCGACGATGACTAGTGCCTCGGCGAAGAACTGGCGCAGGATGTCGGCCCGCGTGGCTCCGACCGCACGCCGCACGCCCACTTCACGGGTACGCTCCCGCACGACGATGTACATGATGTTCGCCACCCCGATGCCCCCGACCACGAGCGTGAAGGTACCCACGATGGCGAAGAAGACGTTGAAGGCGACGAACATCTGATCGAAGCGGGTCTCCCATTCGCTGGTGTCCCAGAACGACAGGGCGTCCTTGTCGCTCGGGTCGAACTTGTACTTGAGCGCCATGGTCTCGTACACGCGACGCTCCGCGAGCTTGGTCACCTCCGGAGCCTTCGTGCGGTAGACGATGTCGTTCAGGAACCGGTCGCCGAACAGCGCGTAGTGTGTCGTCGCCGGAATGAAGATCCGGTCCTTGTCCCGCTGTTGATACGAGGAATTCTGCAGTTTAGGGCGCATCACTCCAATCACCGTGAAGGGCGCATCATCCAGCAGGACCTGCTGTCCCACGGCTGCTTGGTCGCCGAACAACAGCTTGGCGAGCTCATCGCCCAACACGGCGACGCGGCGGCGGTCAGCGACGTCGCGATCGTTGATGAAGCGCCCGCCCGCCTCGGGGATGATGTTGCGCATCAAGCCATAGACGGGGAGAATGCCCGTGATGGCGGGTGCCGCCGCCTTCACGCCGCGCCGAACTCGGGCATTCGTGTTGATGTACTCCGGGCTGATCTGACCGATCTCGTCGACCTCTTGGGCGAGCATCTGCACGTCTTCCAGCCGCAGCCGGATGGGGCGACCGTCTCCGAAGCCGGCGAACGGCTTGGTGGTGCGCCCGCCCCAGAGGATGACGATCCGATCACCCAGGCCGTGAAACCGCTTCTTGGTCTGGCGCTCGAGGCCGACGCCGAAGGCCAGGAGCACGACGACCGCCACGGTACCCCATGCGATGCCGAGCACAGTGAGGGCGGTGCGGAGCTTCTGCGCCCTCAGGTCGGCGATGAACTCGTGCCACACGTCAGGTGATCTCGCGCGGCGGTGGCTCTACGATCGAATCACCGGCCTGCAAACCCTCCAGCACTTCGATATTGATGGCGTCGGACAGGCCCGTCGTGATGTGGCGCTCCTGCGTCTTGCCCGCGCCGTCGCGGATAGTCACGAAGCTCGAGTCGTGCCGGGGGGTGATCAACCGTTCGGGGATGTACAGCACGTTTTCGCGGCGCGCGATGATCACCTCGGCATTGGCGGAGTAGCCGGCGCGGAGGGTGGCACCTTCCACGTCCGTCAGGACGATCTCGACCGGAAACACCGTCGCCTGCTCTTCTTTGTGCGCCTTGAGCCAAATCTTGTCGAGCCGCCCCTTCACGATCGCGTTGGGAAGCGCGCCGATCTTGATCGTCACCGGCATGCCCGGGGAGAGCCTGCCCACATCGATTTCGTCCACCGTCCCACGGAAGATGAGGTCCTTCATGGCGGCCATCCGCATCAGTATCGTGCCCCCTTGATAGGGCGTAAGCGGCACCACGGCGTCGCCGATCTCGATCGAGTCGTCGAGGATGTAGCCGTCGATCGGCGCCCGGACCACCGTCTCCACCTGCTCGCCGCCCGAGTCCACCTTACCGCCTTCCTGCAGCGCCAGCCGCTCCTGCGCGAGCGAGAGTTGGTTGCGCGCTTCGTCGACCCGCTGCTGCGCCGACTCCAGGTCGGCGGGGGAGATGAGGTTCTGGCTGCGCAACTGCTGCTGGCGCGCCAGCTCGCGCTCCAGGTTCTTGAGCTCGATCTGGCGCAGCTCCTCGGTGCGGCGTAGCTCCACGATCTCGAGGGGCGTCGGGTTGGGGGCGATCTCGAGCAGCGGCTGGCCTTTCTTGACCCAGTCGCCGACGCCCGCGAACCGCTGGCGCACCACGCCGGCGAGGATCGACTTGATGCTCACCTCCACCCGGGGCTGAATCGTGCCCACGGCGAGGGCCTTATCAACCAGAGAGCCGCGGACGACGGCCACACCCTTGGGGCCGTCCTTCTTCTTCCCGGGCAGCCCTCCTACCGCGGCCATGGCGCCGAGGCCCAGCACCACAACCCCGACCGAGAGGACGATCATCTTGCTGCGTTTCATCTTAGGACGGCTCCACGAAGGGGGATGGGACGCACTCCGTCCGCCCCTACGTAGCTCGGCGCCAATCGGTTGCGGAGACTAGTCCGCCGCCTGCTGGTGGGGCGACTCATCGTCGGCCAGCAAGCGGAACGACTTCACGGCTCCCGTTAATTTGTCCGCCGCCTCGGCCAGCTGATTCGCCGATGAGGCGATCTCCTGCGTCGAGGCGCTCTGCTCTTCGCTCGAGGCGGCGATCTCCTGGGCCGACGCGAGCAGTGTTTCCGTGCCCTGCGCCATCGTCCCGAGGCGGGTGCTGATCTCCTCCACCAGGGTGCGCATCTCGCCCGCCATGTTCGCGATCTCGCGGCTCCAGACGTCGCTCGCCTGCGCTTCGGCGGCGACCGTGCCGAGCCCCTGCGCGGCCGTCTGCGCGGCCGCGCGGGCGATGCCGGCGCCCTGCGCGAGGTGGGCCAGGCGCTCGCGTGTCGCGTCCACGCGCGCCAGCACGCCGCGCACCGTGTCCGCCGTATCCGTGGCCGCGGCGGCCGCCACCGACGCGAGCTTGCGCACTTCGTCCGCCACCACGGCGAACCCACGGCCCTGCGGTCCGGCCCGCGCCGCCTCGATCGCCGCATTCAGGGCGAGCATGTTCGTCTGCGTGGCGACGGCCTTCGTCTGCGTGACGAACTTCTGAATCTCCGCCGACGCCCGGGCCAGCGCTTCCGCTTCGGCGGCGCCGCGCTCCACCTCCTCGGCGAGCGTCGCGAGCTGGGTCGTACTCTGGTCCAGCACCTCCTTGTTGCGCCGCGCGACGTCGGTGACGGCCGTATTCCGCCGGACCGAGTCCTCGGCTCCCGCCGCGAGGATCGTGGCGATCTGGAGGATCTTGGCGGCATCATCCGCCGCGGCCCGCACCAGCTGCGCCTGCTCCGCCGCCCGCTTGGTCAGATCCTGGCACGTGGCGGACATCTCGCCGGTGGATGCGCTCATCTGTTGCGTCGAGGCCGAGATCTCCGTCGCCATCGCCGCGGCTTCGTCCGCCGCCGTCCGGATAGCACCCACCAGGCGGCGCAGCGCGACGACCATCGAGTGCACTGACGACAACAGGTCGCCCACCTCGGCGGTCCCGCCACGCTCGGTCACGACGGTCACGGACAGATCGCCGCCCGCGATTCGGCTCGCGATCGCACCCGCCGCTTTCACCGGTTGCGTCACGCGCAGGTTGAGTCGCCGCCAGAAGAAGAACAGCAACGCGAGGGTTACCCCGAACAGCACGATGGTCCAGAGGACGATGCTCGCCGCTGTGCTGCGGGCCGCGGCGTACGCCACCGAGACGGGCTCGCGGAACACCACCCACCACTTGTCGTTGTGCGTGGGCACCGTCACCACCAGCTCGTCGCCCGTGGCGCCATGTACGACGGCCGTCGCAGGGCGAGCGAGTCGCGGAACCGCGCTTGCGTCCGCCAGCGGGTGCAGCAAGCCGGCCTTGCTCGGCGCCACGACCACGTCACCCGCCGAGTCCACGACCTGCACCTGGGCAGCGCCGGACACGTCCGCGGTGCCGAGCAGCTGGGACAGCCGATCCAGGGCAAAGACCGCCTTCAGCACACCGACGGGGCGCGCGACTCGCGGCGCGCGGATCGCGATGTCGTACTCGAGCGAGACTTGGGCGGCCGACGAGTCGTAGCTCGGTGGACCCTCGTAGGCGCCGTCAGCCATCGCCCGCCGCCACCACTGCTCATCGGACTGCACGAAATCGGACGTCCGCCCCGATGCGAGCACGTTGTATCCGTGACTTTCCGTGAAGAAGAGCTCGGCGAAGTCGGAGCGCTGGATGTAGTCCCGGAGGTAGCTGGCGAGGTCGGCATCGCCGCCCAACTCCCGGCGCTGATTGTACATCCGCTCGAGGGTCGGAATGTCGAGCTGTGTCAGGCGCTGCCGTACCGCCTGTTGGGACGCGTCCACCGCGGCCCGCACCACGCCGGGCGAGCGGGCCAGCGCCTCGGCCTCCTGATGGCGCTCGCGGAGGTACAGGTCGACCAGGGATGCGACGTGCGACGCGACATCCTGGCCGCGCTCATTCGCTTGGCGCTCGACGACACGGGTGGCGCTGTTGCTCGAGAGCAGGGCGAACGCGGTCACGAGCGCGAGGGCCGCGAGTGCCCCCGTGAGGAGGAAGCTCTGCCGGAACTGCTGCGGGCGGCTGGACATGTGGGGGGTCGGGAGCGAAGCTACGCAGGGTTACCCGGCGAGGCAAGCCTGTTTAATTTCATAGACTTATGACTCCGGTGCCGAGCTACGACCCGACGGTCGTCGAGGCCCGCTGGCAGGAGCGGTGGGCGCGGGAACGCGCCAATGAGTCCGACCTCGACCGGCCGGACCGGCCGTTCTACAACCTCATGATGTTCCCGTACCCGTCGGCCGAGGGGCTGCACGTGGGCAACATGTTCGCGTTCACCGGTGCGGACATCTACGGGCGATTCAAGCGGCTCAGTGGGCACACCGTGTTCGAGCCGATCGGGTTCGATGCGTTCGGCATCCACTCGGAAAACTACGCGCTGTCGGTCGGCACGCATCCCGCGAAGCTCATTCCCCAGAACATCGAAACGTTCCGCCGCCAGCTGCGGCGGTTCGGGGGGATGTTCGACTGGCGGCACGAGCTCTCGACCACCGATCCGCGCTACTACAAGTGGACGCAGTGGATCTTCTTGCAGCTCTTCAAGGCGAACCTCGCGTTCCGTAAGAAGGCGGCGGTCAACTGGTGCCCCAAAGACATGAGCGTGGTGGCCAACGAGCAGGTGATCAATGGCTACTGCGAGCGTCATCCCGACACGAAGGTAGAGCTCAAGTACCTGGAGCAGTGGTTCTTCGCGATCAGCAAGTACGCCGAACGGCTGCTCAAGAACCTCGACTGGCTCGATTGGTCGGACTCGACCCGCGCCCTGCAGCGTAACTGGATCGGTCGGAGCGAGGGGGCGGAGCTCGTGTTCGAGACGCCGGCGGGCTTGAAGATCACGGTCTTTACGACACGTCCCGATACGATCTTCGGCGC
>DASZCN010000033.1:0-20871 GCA_035943095.1 Gemmatimonadales bacterium
AGAGAGGCACGGCGTATTCGGCCCGCTCCGGCTTCACGCTGGAAACGCAGCACTTCCCGGATTCGCCGAACCACCCCAGCTTTCCCCCGACGATCTTGGCTCCCGGCACGGAGTACCGCTCCCGAACCCTCTTGCGGTTCAACTCACGCTGACGCTTGTTGCAGCGCGAAACGCTGCCGTGTTCGCGCACCTCGTCATGGTCACGCTCTGGTTGGACAGTGATCCCCGTCTCGTGACGCTCATCCGGTCCCATGCGTATACCGTAGATGGGCTGGTGATCCCGAGCACGCTCCGGGGTAGTATTTGCATAACGGCTGCAAAGGTGGTTTCATGGTCCTCCCGCTGCTCTTCGCTTTTCTTCAGGCGCCCGCCGACAACGGTCAAACCGCGGCGCGTGATGCGAGACCGGTGCGGGTGTGGCTCGGGACGACCGGGTCGCTCGTGCGCGGCCAATCCGTGCCGATCTTCGTGCAAGCGGCGCAGGATGGCGACCTCATCGTGCTGCACCGCAGAACCGATGGACGCATCGAGGTCCTGTTCCCGTCGAATCCCGCCTCGGATCCGTTCGTGCGCTCGGGGACCTACGAAATTCGCGGCGGCGGCAACAGCTCGGCTTGGGTCGTGTCGGAGCCCGAGGGCAGCGGGATGGTGCTCGCGGCCCTCTCGGTCGACCGACTGCGGTTCGACGAATTCGTGCGCCTGGCGTCGTGGAATTCCACCGCGCTGGTACCGTCATGGAACGACCCGAACGCCGAGGGTGCGCTGTCGGACATCGTGCAGCGAATGCTTGGCGATGGCTCGTTCGATTACGATCTCGTCAGCTATACCGTGGCACCGCCGATCTACGCCCAGCAGCCGCTCCCCGCCCCCGGCGCCGTCCCCGTTCCGGACACGCTACCGAGCGAGGCGCAGCAGCAGCAGCAGCCGGACACGATCCCATACGATGGCTCGTATCCCGTCTGTCTCAATTGCACGTTCATAGGCTACGAGGAAGTCATCATCGCGCCGCGGCACCTCGGGGCGCGACGTGACCGCCAGCAGGACGAAGGCATCTGCGGCATTCACACGCCGTGCGCCGAGTCTCAAAAGACACACGCACTGGCGCTCCCGCGCGCGACGGCGCAGTCTGCGGTCGTCGCTCCGCACTCGGGGTCGGGGCCGATTCCATATCGGTCACGAGTGTCGCCCGCGAGTCCCGTCGCATCCGCCGCGCCGCGTACGCGCCGTGCGTCGGCGCCACTCACGCACGTACGATATACGGCGCTCTCCGCGCCCGAGGGCGAGCGGAGCGTGGTTCTCGTGAGGGCAGCTGGCGGCACTCGTGCGCCGGCCAATGAGGTTGAGCGTCGTAGCCTGGAGTCCGGAACGGGCATCGCGGGGGCGGGGGCCATCGGGAACGGCGTCGGACGCCGCGCCGCGTCAATGGCGATGGCGGGGCGTGCGGAGGGCGGCGCGACGACGGTGTCGAGCTCGCGCACCGCTGCGGCGGCCGCCGCGAGCGGGCGAGCGACCGCGGGCCCCGCGCACGGGATCGCGGTGCCACCCGCCGTGTTTCAGGGTGCCCAGGCACGCGTGCCTCTGAATCGCGGTATGCGGCGGCGTTAGCGGAGAGCGGGCGCCTGCTGTAGGAATTTTTCCAGCTGCTCCGGGCCGATCGTAGGCCGCAGGTGCTCGAGCACCAGCCGGCCCAGGCGCGGAATGTCGTCCTTCTGATAGCCCGCGGCCGCGAGGGCCGCCATGAGCCCCGCCGGGCCGACGAGTGCTGCCATTTCGCCGGTGCGCGCGCCGCTCATGAGTGCCCTCCCCATCAGACTCTCGCAGTTGGGGAGAGCGTGCTTCACTGCCTTGAAGGCGTCCGGCGGAAGGTTCATGCGAAGCGCCATGAGAATTGCGCCTATGCCCTTTTCGGCCTTGCCCGCATCGATCTCGAGATTGGCGGCCACCTGCCTCACGAGGTCCATGGGAAACTACGATACGTTGACCGACTGCCGGACGCTACGTTGTACGTTCGCTCTTCACCGTTACAACGTAGCGTCCTAGCGTTCACAATTTATTGCCCAACCGTGAAGTCCAGCCGCTTGAGGACCGCGCCCGACGCATCCCGCACCTCCACGTGCCAGGCCCCCGTCCAGTCGGCCGGGACCGTCTTCCGACTCCACGTGCGCCAGGGCGACCCGCCGACCTGCAGCTCGACGTCACCCACCTGCGTGTCTCCATGGAACCACACGTGGTGAACGCTCGCGCCACTGGCCCCCGTCACTTTCGTCCAGCAGAACAGCTGGCCCGCATCCACGGGAAACGCACTGCCGGTGTCCTGCGGCTGCCGGTCCGTGACGGCCTTGGCGATCACGGCTTCGTCCACCGTGATCTGGGCGGCCGGAGTGGCGACGGGCGTGGCGGCGGGAGGAGCGTGCTGCGTCGTGTCCTGGGCGGCGAGGCCGCGGCCCATCACGAGCGACAGGGCCAACAACGTGCCGATATGCTTCATGACGGCTCTCCTTCAGGAGTTGACGGTTGTACGTCAGGAGTTGACGATTGTACGGCGCGCCGCCGGCGATGTTCCAGCCATGTGCCGAGCGTCGTCGAGATCAAGAGACCAGCCCCGGCGCCCCCCAGCTGGAAGCGCAGCTGATACTCGCGTTGTCGGCCGTGACACTTGGCCGCGAATAGCGCGCCAACCATCTCGCCGCACGAGCCCTGGATGAACGTGAAGTAGTACCCAGCGCCGAACCCGCACAAGAGCGGGAACGCGCACAGCAGCAAATTGCGGATGAACGTTTTCATGGGAGTTTGACAGAAGAGAACCCGTGGGCACGGACCGCTCGATGACGGCGCTCACAGTCCGAAGGGTCGGATGTCGAGCCCTTCAGCGGCCCCGTTCGACCTTCCAGCGATCCACGACGCGCCCCTCCTTCCCACGGCCCCGCACCACGTGGTACTCGTCAAAATGGGCGACCGTGAGGCACGAGTGGTTCGGCACCAGCTCGAGCCGGGTACCCACCGGGAAGCGGCCTTCGAGCTCGGCCGGAGACGGTGCTCGGATCAGGCCGTGCTCCTGCGAGAGCGCCGCCACCGTGAGCTCCGGTGCCCCGAGGACCGCGCCCATCGCCTGTGGCCCCACATGCGCGGGCCCGGGATCTTTCGACAGCTCGAGCGCGCCCGCGTCGACGACGAAGTGCGACGCGCCCGGTTGGTGTGAGACCACCGTCGCGAGGACCGTGACGCCCACATCGGCAGGCTCGCAGCAGCCGATCAGCACCATCGTCCGATCGTAGAACACGTAGTTGCCGGGTCGCGCCTCCGTGACGCCCGTCAGGTCGCGTGCGGCAGCCATCGCCGGTGTCGAGCCCACACTCACTTCCCGCACCGGCACGCCTTGCTCCCGAAGCCGACCTGCGAATTCGACGATGATGCTCCGCTCCTGTTCGGCGACACGCGCGGCCTCGGCCTTGTTCGTCGTCCGGTACGCGTGACCGGAGTGGCTGAGAATGCCATCGAACGCGAGCTCGTGCTCGGCGCCGAGCTCGCAGGCTACGTCCAACGCGTAGGTCGATTCTGGATCGACACCGGCTCGGTGATAGCCACAATCCACCTTGAGCCAGACGTGCAATCCCGAGCCGGCAAGCGCGCGGGCGGTGCGGAGGTCGTCTACCACGACGCGGAGCGTCGCACCCGTCTCCTCCGCGATCCGTCGTGCGTGGGGGATGTGGCTCTCATCCATGGGGAACGCCCATGTGAGGTCCTGAAAGCCGGCGCGGGCGAACACCTCTGCCTCGACCAGGGTCGCAACCGTGAGACCTCGCGCGCCGTGCTTCACCTGGAGCCGCCCGAGCTCGACGCACTTGTGTGTCTTGGCGTGGGGGCGCAGTTGGACCCCGAGCGTGCGCGCGCGGTCGGCCATGTGGGCAAGGTTGCGCTCCACCACGTCCAGGTGCAGGAGGAGCGCGGGGGTCTCGAGGTCGCCGTACATGCGGCTACCGCACGACGTGAAACGCGGTTTGCCGGCGCAGGATCCAGTGCATCTTGCCGTCGGCGCCGAGCTCGGCGTCTTCTTCCTGCGCGGAGCGCACGGGCTGGTTCCCCCACTCCGCCACGGGGGTGGTGGCCTGGAGCTCGATGGAGAACCAGCTACTGGGCAGGAGGCGGACGTCGCCTCGGCCCGGAACTCCTTCCTGGTGATCCCACAAGCCGATCAGTGGTCCCGCGCCGTGGCCCCGCTCGCCGATGGGGTGGGAGTAGATGGTGCCCGTGAGGCCGTCGGCGCGCATGCGAGCGAGCGCTGCCCCGAGGACGTCATTGCCGGTCCGGCCCGGCTGCATTTCCCCGAGCAGGAAGTCTTGGAGTCTGTTCGAGTTGCGTAGCGCCCGCTTCAGGCCGTCGGGCACATCCTGCTCGCCGGCGCGCAGCACGTATCCCATATGCTGCGTGTCGGTGTTCAGCCCGAGGGCCGTGATGCCGAAGTCGCAGTGCAGCACGTCACCTGGCTGAATCACCACTGCCCCCGAGTCAGAAAGATCCACACCGCGCCGCTGCACGTCCACGTCGGTATGGAACCACGTGCTGAATCCCAGGTCATTCACTCGCTGGCGCATCCACCACGCGACGTCGTCGGTCGTCGTTTTCCCGGGCGTGATCACGGCGTTCGAGAACGCGGTGTCGATCGTCCCCCACACGACTTCCATCAGGCGGCGATACACCGGGACCATCGCGGGTGCCCGGACCTCCTGGTACTCGAGCGCGAGATTCTCGGCCCGCACCACGCGAGCGCGGTAGCGCTCGGGCAGCACGGCCTGGAGCTGCTCCCATTCCCCGGCGGAGAGGCCGTCCGAAAAGGCGTGCGTCGCGGAGATGTCGACCGCGATGGTCGCCGGGTCTCGCTCCTCGATGACGCGGCGTAAGAGATCCCACTGGGCCTGGCCCACGAGCTCGGGGCGACGCCCGATCGAGGGGTCGATAGTCTCGCGAGCGTGGTACGCATCGTAGAGCCCGCCCTGGGACGTGCCGCCGAGCGCCAGCCGCTCGAGGGCCTGTCCGGGCCCGCGATCGTAGAAGACGTAGATCGTGCGCCGCCGGGCGAAGAACGTGGTCGCCGAAACGAGGGACGAGAACACGGGGTCCTCGTTGTACTCGCGCATCGGAACCACCCACATCGCCACGTGATATTGTCGCATCAGACGAGGCAACACAGAGTCGAGCCGGTAGCGCAACCACTCCTGCTGGACCGCCGCCTGCTCACGTAGCGTGCCGAGCGGCCGCATCGGCGTGGATGTCAGCGACGGGGGGGGCCCCTGCAGAAGAATGGTCGAGAGCGCGAACGCGGCGAAGGTCATAGCGAGCGAGGTACCGGTTGGGGTGGACGGAGACGATCGAGCACGAGGACGGCGAGGAGCAATAGGCTGCCCCACGTGTAGTTGGCGGCGCTGATGAAGCCCAGCCAGCGCGGATAGAGGCCGAAGGTCAGGATGCCGGACGTGAGCAATCCCGCGGCCCACAACGCAATGCGGCGCAGCGTCGAACCGTTCGCCGGTCGGGCGAGCGTGACGAGCCACGCGGGCATGGCGAGCGTGTGATAGTACAGCCACGCGATCGGCGATAACAGCACGGCGACGAGCGCCGCGACGGCGATGCCGTCGAGATGTGCGGAGATCGATCGGCGCATGGCCACGACGCCGGCGCCAAGACATGCGACCGATAGGGCCCCGATGGCTGCGGCAGGCCAGCCGAAGAACACCGAAAAGCCGGGGATGGACTGGGATCCCGCCCTGCCAAGCGTCGCCGCCTCGCTCCCGAGGCGGATCCAGGCAACGACGGCGTGCACCGCCCCGGCGGGCCCGTACGGCAGCATGGCCCCGACCGTGAGGCCGCCGGCGACGGCCATACCGGCGATGAGTCCGCGCCAGCGTCCCGTGCAGATGAAGTACAGAAACATGAGGGCGGGGAACGCCTTGATCGCGGCCGCCAGGCCGAGCCACACGCCCGCCCGGGTCTCGCGCCCGGCTCGGAGCTCGGCGGCCGTCGCGACGACGAGCACGAGAAGAATCGGCGTGATATTGAGGTGCTCGAAGTTGCTCTGGAGCGGCTTGCCGACGGCCGCGACCGCGATGGCGACGGGCCCCCACCCGCTGGTCCAACGTCGGGCGAGCGCGAGGCTCCAGCCGAGGCAGGAGACATTGAGAATCGCCCAGAGCGCCTTCGCCACGACCATGCTCGCGCGCGCGACGAGCGCGAATGGGACGAGGCCGAGCGCAGTGAACGGAGGCCACCAGATGCCGCTACCCGGAAGGGCATCGTAGAGGGGGACGCCGTGCAGCAGGCGCTCGCTCTGGCTCAGCTCGGCGACGAAGTCGCCGCCCTTGTGCACCCCGATGGGAATGACGACGGCCGCGTAAAAGACACCGATCCCGAGCAACCAGCGACGCTCGCTCGCGCTCAGCCCTTCCACACACCCACCGCGAGTGCGAGCCATCCTCCCAGAAACGCGAGCCCGCCGAGCGGCGTCACGGCCCCAAAGAATCGCGCACCGGTCCACGCGTACAGGTATAGCGAGCCCGAGAACACGATCGTCCCGGCCACGAAGAGCCATCCCGCCGCGCGCACGGGCGGCGCCGGCCAGCGGGTGATGGCCCAGGCGACGAAGAGCAGCGCGAGGGCGTGATACATCTGATACCGGACGCCGGTCTCGAACGCGGCGAGGAGGTCCGGAGCGAGACGCGCGCGCAGGGCGTGAGCGCCGAACGCGCCCGCCGCGACGGCCACGAGCGCCGACGTCGCGCCGAGCGCGGCGAAGAGCCTGTCCATCAATCGAGCCGGCGGCTCCGCCCCGTCACTTCGATGCGACGGTACCGCTCGATCCGGCCCGACCCGCCCACGAACGTCGAGGCGAACCAGCTCGTCATCCCGACGATGATGGACCCGAGGATGGCGGCGCCAAGCCCGCTCAGCTTGAGGCCCGGGATGAGCCACGCGACGACCTCGAGCGAGATGCCGTTGACCACGAGGATGAACAGGCCGAGCGTGAGCACGGTCAACGGCAACGTCAGAATGAGGATCACGGGTCGGATCACCGCGTTCACGACGCCCAGGAGCAGCGCCGCGATGAGCAGGTTGCCCCAGCCGTCGATTTGAACGCCGGGAACGATCTTCGCCGCCGCCCAGAGACCGAGGGCCGTGATCAGGAGGCGGAAGAAGAACCCCTTCATGACCGAAAGATAACGGCGCTCCTCAATCCCGCGCCCGCCCCGCGACGAAGCGCGCTGTGACGCCCGGGCGTACTTCGACCCCCAGTCGTGAGTCGAACAGGACGGAGCCCACCAAAGAGTCACCCACCCGTGTGGCGCCGATACCGGCGAACGGCCCGAGGTCGACGGGCCAGCCGTGAATCAGCGCCTGCTCGGGCAGCCCTTCCCACGTCACCGCGAGCGTTTCCGCGCGGGGCACGGAGAAAATCAGGGTCCCGCGGAAGCGACACGTCCGCCCCACCGTGACGCGCCCCGTGTCGAGGTCGACGATGGCGAGCTTGAACCGATCGCCGAGCTCGGGCAGGGTGAGCGTGTCGCCGCGCGCGACGCGCCAGTGGCCCACGTAGCGATGGGCGAACCGGGACGTCAGGTGCATCTGCGGAGACGCGCACGGATTGGAGGGCCAGCACGCGCCCCCCCCCGCGCCGAGCGCGGCGAGCAGCGCGCAACACGCGGCCGCCTTCACGGGGAGACGCTGTCGGTGGCCCGGATCCGGGCGCTCGCGGAGTCGGCGGCGCGCATGGCGCTGCCGACACCCGAGGCGCCGGGAATTTGAGATTTCGCGAGGATAGAGTCGCGCTGGCGCTCGGTCAGCGTGTCCCGGTCGGCTGCTCCGCCCGAGCGGCCGCCGCAGGCGGAGAGCAGGAAGAGAACGGCGATCAGTGAGCGAGTCATACCCCTCATTCTAGCGACCCAGGGTGCGCCGCACGAGCACCCCGTACGCGACGAGGTTCACCAAGACCACCAGCGTCCCGAGCACCGCCTGGCTCGGCCGGGTCAGGCCCGCCGGGTAGAGCACCGGAATGACGTAGTGCTCCACGAAGCCGCCGGCGTATCCCTCGAGTCCGGCGCGCGCGGAGAGCGCGTTCTCGAGCGGCGTGAGCGGGCAGACCCATCCCCCGAACTCGATGGCGATCCCCCACAACGCGCACGGCACGTGCACCCAGACGAGGCCGTGCCACCGCCACGTGAGAAAGCCTCCGAGCACCACGAAGGCGACGAACGCGACGTGCACGAGCACGACGCAATCGGCGAGCAGGCGGTACACCATTTTCAAGCGTCCCATATACGACGAAAACCCCCACCGGACCAGAGATCCGGCGGGGGTCTTGTCTTCCCGAGGCCTTCAGGCGCCCATGAGACGCTCACACGGGTGGAACAACGCCTCGATGGCGGTTTCCAGACTATCCGGCAAGACGAAAAGGTTCTGAAGCGCGCTCAGCTCGTCGGACGAGAGAGCGCTCCCGTCGGCATGACGCGCCTGAATGTTGTTACTCGTCGCGGTCGCGGTACCGGTGATGGTCGCAAACGGCACCCCATTGACGGTAACCGTCAGGTCGGCCGTCACCGTCGCCGGCGACACGACAACCGTGACGGTTCCCTGGACCCTCACCGTCTCCGTTCCGCTCGTCACGCTGAAATCGATCGTCAGCGTGGCATCGTTTGCGTCCGGGGACGTCAGCGTCTCGTGCAGGGCTAAGCTCACCGCCGGATTGTCGAGGCTCCAGGTGACGTCGATCTGGGCATCGGGGTTGGTAGTGTTGAGATTCGTCGCCGCAAAGGAGGCGTTGAAGGTGAGCGTATGCGTCCCGTCACTCACGAAGCCCACCGCAGTCGCGCTAAACGCGGTCACGGGACTTCCCGTCACCGTCGCGGCCACCGTGTAATTGGCGTATGTCGTGCCGGGGCTCGCGGGGGTCCCACCGTTGACGATCACCTGGAGTGAGTTCGTGTTCCCGCTGCTCAGGTCGATGAGATCGACGTAGCCCGTGGCGACAGGAGGCTCAACTACGTTCTCCGTGACGGGGTCGACGGCATAGAGGATGATTCGGACACCATTGGCCGGCGCCGGAGGCGTAGCGCTGGGATCTGCGACGTATTGATGGGTGGTCACGTCCCAGACGAAGGTCTCCCCGAGCACCGCCGGCGGGATGATGCTGGCGCTGATCCCCCCGCCGAGAGCGCCGGCGGCCGTTCGGAGCGCCTGGAGTCTCGCCGGTGCATTCGCATACGCCTGGCTTGACGTCCGGGGCGGCACAATCGGCACCGCGCGTAGCAGGGCGCCTGCGGGTGTGGCCACGGCGACGGGTGAACCTGTCGCGACACCCAGCGCCCCGAAACTCTGGAACGTGGGGGACGTGAACACGCCGGCCACCGTCTGGAGATCGGCGCTGAGCTGTGCGGGATTGTTCAGCTGCGCCTGGGGGCCAGTGCTCCCCTTGCAAGCGACCGCAACGAACGCGGCGGCGGCCATGGGGGCCCACCAGAAACGACGATACCCTGTCATACGACACCTCCGAATGTGGCGACCACGGGCGCCGGGGTGCACGGCCGAGTGCATGGGCAACGTACCCCAGCTCGAATGAAATGGACCGTGACGGGGCGCACGGCTTGGCCGGTTGCGGAGGAGCGATGGCCGATGAGGCGAGCTTAGGAGATGATGCCCCCGCCGAGGAGGCGGCTGTCGGCGTCGTAGAGCGCGCCGGACTGTCCCGGCGTGATAGCGCGCACCGGCTGTGTGAGGTCGAGCGCGAGCGTGCCCTCCCCGATCTCCGAGACGCGGCCCGGGACCGCCCGGGAGCGGTACCGGCACTGCACGAAGACGGCGTCGCCGGGCGCGAGCGGCTCGGCGAGCCAGTTCACCTCGGCGAGCGTGACCGCGTGGCCGAACAGCGCGTCGCCCGAGCCGATCACCACTTCCCGTGTGTCGGGCCGGATTTCGACGACGTACATCGGCTCGGGAAATCCGCCGGGCAACCCGCGGCGCTGTCCGACGGTGTAGCGCGCGAAACCGCTGTGCTCTCCCACTACTTCACCGCCCACCGTGACCAGCGGTCCGGGCGTCAGGGCCGGGGCATCGGCGCCAAGATGGCGCTCGAGCACGCCCACGTAGTCGTCGTCGGGGACGAAGCAAATCTCCACGGACTCCCGCTTTTCGGCCGTGACGAGACCCAGCCGCCGCGCCGCGGCCCGCGTCTCCTGTTTGGTGAGCGCTCCCACGGGCGTGAGCATCCGAGCCACCACCGAACGGTCGATGCCCCAGAGAAAATACGACTGGTCTTTCCGGGCATCGCGTCCGCGGAACAGCGCGCCATCTCGGGCGATCGCGTAGTGACCGGTAGCGATGTATGCGCAGTCGAGGGCGTCGGCGTGATAGAGAAAGTCACGAAACTTCGTGAACGAGTTGCACCGGACGCACGGGATCGGCGTGCGGCCACGCGCGTACTCCGACACGAAATCCGCGATCACATCACGGCCGAACCGATCTTCCAGATTCAGGACGTAGTGCGGGATCCCGAGCTTGTGCGCGACGAGCCGCGCGTCGGTGATCGAATCGAGGGAGCAGCACGGACGGTCGGGTACGTTGTCGCCGTAGCAGAACAGCTTCATGGTGGCGCCGACGACGTCGTACCCTTCCTCCACGAGATTCGCGGCTGCCACGGACGAATCCACGCCGCCCGACATCGCGACGAGAACGCGGTCGGTCATCGGTGGAGGACCGCGGACAGCGCCCGCACCTTCTCCACGATCTTCGGGAATGCGGTCGCCACCATGTCCACGTCCTCCATCGTGTTGTCCTTCCCAAACGAGAAGCGCAGCGCGGCGACCCCCAGCTCGCGCGGCACGCCCATGGCCGTGAGCACGTGCGACGGCTCGACCGCTCCAGTCGAGCACGCCGAGCCGGACGAGCACGCGATCCCCGCCAGATCGAGGTGCATCAGCAACGCCTCGCTGTCCGTCCCGGGAATCGACACGTTGGAGACATGCGGGGCCCTAGGGGCCCGAGCGGCGTTGATCACCGCGTCGGGCACCAGGGCGAGCAGCCGGCGCTCGAGCTCGTCGCGCAGGGCCGCCACGCGGGCGGCGAATTCGGCCTGCTCACGCGCGGCGAGCTCGACCGCCTTCCCGAGCCCCACGATCCCGGGCACGTTTTCCGTCCCCGGCCGGATGCCGAACTGTTGGCCACCCCCGTGAATGATCGCCTCGACGACGTGGCGATCGCGCACGATGAGCGCGCCGATACCTTTCGGGGCGCCGATCTTGTGGCCGGACAGCGTGAGCAGCGTGCAGGGAACGTCGCGGAGCGAGACGGGGATCTTCCCGAAGGCCTGTACGGCGTCCACGTGGAACGGGACGCCGGCCTCGCGACATCGTCCGCCAAGCTGCCCGACCGCCTGCACGGCGCCGACTTCGTTATTCACCCACATGACGCAAACGACGGCGACGCCCCCCCCCCGCGCCAGCGCGTCGTCCAACGCTTCGACCGACACGGCGCCCGCCCCATCGACGGGCAGGATGATCTCCTCCCCCCCGAGATGGACCACGGCGTGGGCCGCGGCGAGCACGGCCTTGTGCTCGATGGCCGACACCGCGACGCGGAACGGTCCGCCGCGGTCGCGCGCCGCGAGCGCGGCGCCGATCACCGCCAGGTTGTCGGCTTCGGTGCCGCCGGAGGTGAAGATCACCTGTCCGGGCTCGGTGCCGAGCACGTCGGCGATGGCCCGCTTTGCCTCTTCCACGCCCGCGCGAGCGGTGCGCCCAAAGCGGTGCGCCGAGGAGGGGTTGCCGAAGGCGTCGCGCCCCAGGTAGGGCAGCATCGCCTCCAGCACCTCCGGCCGTACCGGCGTCGTCGCCGCGTTGTCGAGGTAAACCAGGCGCTTGGGCATGCGGGAAATCTAGAAGCTACAGGGACTGCACGCCAAGCTGGAGCACGTCCCGCACTTCGAGCGTCTCATAGCAGAAGAACGGCTCACCATAGCGGGTGCGGATGAGTGAGCCGTAATGCGCCGACTGCACGCGGATCAGCTCGTAGAGGTCCTGCCCGGTGGGATGGATCTCACCCGCGGCCTTGGCTCCGTCGAATTGTGATCTATAGCAGCGAATGGCGGACATCTTGGTCTCGAACACCTCGGAGATGTCCACGACGAACGACGGCTTCACGGGGTCTTCACGATACGCGAGCGAGTAGAGGACCTTGAATGGGCGGTGCGGCGCTTCTCCGCCGGCGACCTTGTATTTCGCCAGCCCAGCCAGGTAGCACGCGTCCCGGCCAAGCTCGGACGCGATGCGATGGTCGGGGTGGCGGCCGACGGGGAAGGGCAGGATGACCACGCGCGGGCGGGTGGCCCGAATCAGGTCGACCACTCGGGCGCGCGACGGCTCGTCGTTCTGGAGATGTGCGTCGGGGAGCCCGGCGTTGAGGCGCACGGCGACGCCGAGGACCTTCGCGGCGCTGTCGCCTTCAGCGGCCCGCGTCGCGGCGTCGCCGCGCGTGCCGCTCTCGCCCTCTGTGAGGTCGAGGATGCCCACACGATGACCCGCCTGCACGGCCTTCGCGAGCGTGCCGCCGCACGTCAGCTCGACGTCGTCGCGGTGGGCGGCGATGGCAAGCAGATCGACTCGCTGGTCGGGCATCGTCACCTGCTCCCTGATTTCATTCGTACCTCAACGCTTCCACGGGATCTAGGCGCGCGGCCCTCGCCGCTGGCGCGATGCCGAAGATGAGGCCGACCCCGATCGACACCACGGTTGCAATCGCGGCGCTCCATACCGGTACGGTCGTGGTGAAGTCGAGCAGCCGCTTGAGGAACTCCCCGGTGCCGATCCCCAGCACGACGCCGAGGATGCCCCCCATCAGGGTCAGCGTCGCGGCCTCCACGAGAAATTGCCACAGGACTTCGCGGCGAGTCGCCCCCATCGCCTTACGCAGACCGATCTCCCGCGTCCGGCTGGTGACCGACACCATCATGATCGCCATTACCCCGATGCCGCCGACCAGCAGCGCGATGCTCGAGAGCACGAGCATCACGAAGAAGAACGCGGCTGTGAGGCTGTCGAAAATCCCGAGCACCTGATCGGAGGTCAGCAGGTCGAAGCTGTTGGGGTCGCCGACCCGCAGCCCGCGCAGCCGTCGCAGCTGCACCGTGGCGGCGTCCATCGCTCGCGCCACGCTCACGTCAGGCTGGGGCTTCACCAGGATGATCAGGCCGTTCACCGGGTCGATCTGAAAGCGCTCGCGCACGGTTTCGAACGGCACAATCCCGGCGATCTCGGGCGCGCCCGGCACCTCGAAGATGTTGGTCGGGCGCTGCCACACCCCCACCACGCGGAACGGGCTGCCGCCGATGCGCACGATCTGTCCGATCGGCTCGCGGGCTCCGAACAGCCGGTCCACCGTTCGTTGCTCGACGACCGCCACCGGAGCCCCGCCCCGCAGCTCCGCCGTCGTGAAGACCCGGCCACTTGCCAGCCCGCCGCCCAGGATCTCCATGTAGCGATCGTCGGCGCCGAACACACCGAGGACCTGCGTTCGGGTGCCTGCATACTCGAAGCGGTGGAACACCTGCGTCCAGATCGCCGCGTAATGGATCTCGGGCAAGCGAGCGATCGCTTCGGCTTCCTTGGGTGAGAGGGCGGGCCGGATCCGGACCTCACGGGGCAGTGCATCCGGGTTGAGCGGTGTGGAGGAGAAAAAGCGCAGGACGCGGAAGGTCGTGGGCCCCACGACCTCGAGCGTGTTGACGATTTGCTCTCGAAAGCCCGCCACGATCGACGCCATGGCCATGACCGTGGCGATCCCGATGACCACGCCGAGGATGGTGAGGCCCGAGCGGAGCTTGTTGGCCCGCAGCTGATCCACGGCGATGAGCCAGCCTTCGCGAATGGAGTGGAGGGCCATGCTACTCAGAGCGCAGCGCTTCGATCGGGTCGAGGCGGGCGGCCCGATGCGCGGGATAGACGCCGAACACGATGCCTACGGTGACGCCCAGGCCTAGCGCCACGGCCACCGACCACGCGGTCACGCGGGCGGGCAGGGGTGAGGCGAGCTCGACCAGCGCCGCGAGGCCGGCGCCCGCGAGGAGACCCGCCACACCGCCCAGAAGGGACAGCATGGCCGACTCGGCGAGGAACTGGCGGCGAATGTCGCGGCGGGAAGCGCCGAGCGACTTCCGGATGCCGATCTCACGGGTGCGCTCACTGACGCTCATCAGCATGATGTTCATGATCACGATGCCGCCGACCACGATACCGATGCCCACGACGGCGGGCACGACCGTGAAGATCACGCGGGTCAGCTTGGCCCAGAAGGCGATGAGTCCCTCACCCGTATCCACGGTGAAATCGTCGTCTTGTCCGGGGCGCAAGCGGTGCGCAATCCGCATCGCCTCCTCGGCGCGGAGCATGCCTTCGGGCACGCCGGCGGCCGCCGCCATCTTGACCGAGATCACCGTAGTCTGGCGACGCCCGTAGAGGGCCTCGAACGTGGTAAGGGGAAGCATGACGAACCCATCCCAGCTTTGCCCCAGCACGGTGCCCTTCTTCGCGATCACGCCAGTGACCGTGAGCTGCGCGCCCCGAACCCGAACGGCACGGCCGACGGCGAGCGCCGGACTGCCGAACAGCTTCTCCGCGACGTCGAAGCCGAGCACGGCCACGAGCCGCTGCTGGCGCTCGTCCACGTCGGTGAACGGCGTCCCGGCGGCGAACGCGTAGTCCTGCACGACGACGAACGGAGGGGTGACCCCGAAGACCAGGACGTCGCCCACGGTTCGGTTCCGCCACTGCACGTCCGCCATCGGGGTCGGCCAGCCGGACTGGAGGGAGATCGCCTGCGCGTCGGGCAGGGCGCGTTCCACGAAGGCGACGTCCTCCGGCGCAATGATGGGTCGACGCTGGATCCGTTTCCACTCTTCTTCGTCGATGAACCCGACCTGGATAGGATCGCGGCGGATCTGAAAGGCGTTGATCCCCACGATCGCCCCCGCGATGCGCTCGCGCACGTAGGCGTTCATGCCTTGGATCACGGCCACGACGGCCACGAGGAACCCGACCGATACGATGATCCCGAGGAGCGTGAAGAACGAGCGGAGCTTATGGCTCCACACCGTTCGCAGCGCCTGGAGGATGGCTTCGGAGAGCCGCATACGGCGGGTAAACTAACCGTGAACTGCCGGAGAAGGGTAAACGGCCGGGGAAGGGGGCCCGTGAGCACTCTTCCCCGGCTCTTCACCTTTCCCCGGCTTCTTACCGGCTATTCGTATCTCAACGCCTCTACCGGATCCAGCCGCGCCGCCTTGTTGGCGGGATACAAGCCGAAGCCGACGCCGGTGAGGGCGGAGGCGGCGAGGGCCGCGAATATGGACCAGAGCGGCACGTGCGCCGGGATCGGCGAGAGGCTCGCGACCGCGAACGCGACGCCGCCACCGGCGAGCAACCCCACGGCACCCCCAACCAGTGTCAGGGTCGAGGCCTCGACCAGAAACTGCCACTGGATCGCGCGCCGCGTCGCGCCGAGGGCCTTGCGCACGCCAATCTCCCGGGTGCGCTCCGTGACCGAGATCATCATGATCGCCACCACGCCGACGCCACCGACCATGAGCGCGATCGACGACAACACCAGCATCACCAGGAAGAACATGCCGGTGACCTTGTTCCAGGCATCCAACAGCTTGTCCTGGGTGACGATGGAGAAGTTGTTCTCCTGCCACGGCTTGAGCCCCCGGAGCGATCGGAGCGTCGCCACCACCTCGTCCATCGATTCCTGCTGGGTGTAGGCGGGTGCCGGCGCCACCGCCAGCCGCATCCATCCCTTGGTGTAGGGTACGTGCTTGACGAACGCGCCGTGCGGGATACCGACCCACGGAGGCGTCGCACCGCTGAACAGGTTCGGCGGGGGTACGTAAACGCCGATCACCTTGAACGAGGCGCCGGCCACGTGGACGGTCTGGCCGATCGGGTCGCGCCCGCGGAACAGCTGTTCCTCGAGCTTCGTGTTGATGACCGCGACGGCATCGTTGGCCAGATCCTCCAGTCGGGTGAACGTGCGTCCGGGCTGCACATCTCCGCCGTTCACCTCGACCCACTGCGCGGACACTCCCGAAGCGTTGATCGACTCGAGTCGCCGGTCGCCGTACTCCACGGTCACGGAGCTTTCATCACGCCGCGTGACGTAACGGACCGATGGCAGCACGGAGATGCGGTCGGCCTCGAGCTCCGTGATCGTCGGATTCCGCCGCCACGGGCTGGATTCGTCAGAACCGTCCGAGACGTTCACGCCCGCCTGAAAGAACCGCCACACCAGAAATGTCCGCGGCGCGATTGACTCGATCGTACTCGAGACGCTCTGGTTGATCCCGCCGATCAGCGCGGCCATCACCATGACGACCGTGACTCCGATGGCCACGCCGAGGATCGTGAGGGCCGCGCGCCACTTGTTCGCGCGCAGCGAATCGAGGGCAATGCCCACACCATCAAACAGGCCGGCCGCGGTCATGTCTCGTGCCGCAGGGCGGCGATCGGGTCGAGCCGCGCGGCGCGGCTCGCCGGGATCACTCCGGCGAGAATCCCGACGCCGCCGCCCAAAACGACGCCCAGCACGATCGACCACGGTGCCACGGCGGCCGGGAGTGGGGTGAACGCGGCGACTGCGCCCGCCAGTCCGATGCCCAGCGCGACGCCGGCCGTGGCCCCTACCGTGGCGAGCGTCGTGGCCTCGACCAGGAACTGGCGCAGGATGTCGCGTCGCCGGGCGCCCAGCGACTTGCGGATGCCGACCTCGCGGGTTCGCTCGGCCACCGCCATCAGCATGATGTTCATGATGACGATTCCTCCCACCACGAGCGACACCGCCACGAGGCCGGGCAGCGCCCAGAACAGGACCACGCTGATCTTCTTCCAGAAGTCCAGTACTTCGTCCGCGGTTTCCAGCGTGAAGTCGTCGGGCTGGCGCGGCCGCAGATGGCGCCGGTTACGCATGATGGCCTCGGCCTGTGCCATCGCCTCGCGCATCTCGGACTGCGAGGTCGCCTTCATCGCCACGGCGTCCACCACGCGCGGCTCGCTGACGTAGCTCTTGAGCGGAGCGCTCGCCGGCGCAACCGCGAACTTGTCGAGCGACAGGCCGAACAGGTTGCCCTGTTTTTCGACCACCCCGATCACCCGGTAAGGGAGGTCGTAGATCTTCACCTCGCGGCCGATCGGATCCTGGCCCTCGAACAGCTTGTCGGCCAGCTCGAACCCGAGCACGACCACAGGCACTCCGGCTTGAACCTCCTGTCCCGTGAAGGGACGGCCCCGCTCGATACCGAGCGAGCGGATGTCGAAGTAGAGCTCGGTCGCCGCCGTGACCTGTACGTCCTTGGCCTGCTTACGCCCGGCCACGAGGCTGGTACGGGTGCTCGACTCCCACGCCGCGAGCACCGGGACCGTCACGCCGCTCATGACCGCCTGGGCATCGTCGTAGCTCACGCGCGGCCGCCGGCGCCACACCCGCCACATCGAGTCGGTCACGTTGCCGAGCTGCACGTCGGGGAACTGCCGCAGCCGGAACGTATTCACGCCGAGGATGGTCCCGGCGAACTTGTCGGTCATGTAGCTGTTCATCCCTTGCACGACCGAGACCACGGCGATGAGGAACATCACGCCGATGAACACACCGATGATCGAGAAGGCGCTCTTCAACTTCTGGGCCCGGATGGTCTGCAGGGCGAGACGCACCGCCTCGAGGAAGGCCATCTATTCGTAACGGAGCGCCTCGACCGGATCGAGTCGCGCCGCCTTGCTGGCGGGATAGATGCCGAATAACAGCCCGGTGAAGGCCGCCAAGGCGAGGGCCAGGATCACGGAGCCGATGGGGACGTACGTCGGCACGGGCGTGGCGCGGGCGAGCACCAGGGACACCAGCCAGCCCACCGCCATGCCGATGATGCCGCCTACCAGCGTCAGGGTGGCCGCTTCCACCAGGAACTGCCAGAGGATCTCGCGGCGCGTGGCACCCAGCGCCTTGCGCACGCCGATCTCCCGGGTGCGCTCCGTCACCGAGATCATCATGATCGCGATGACCCCGATGCCGCCGACCAGCAAGCCGACCATCGAGAGGACGATCATGAGGACCCGGGCGACCAGGGTAAAACTGTCGACTGCTTGCGTGTACACTTGCTGCGTGACGGCGTCGAAGTTATTGCGCTGTCCCGGCCTCAGGCCCCGCATCGTGCGTAGCGCCATCGTGACGTCGTCGATCGCGCGCTCCGTGCGCACCGAGTCCTGAGGCACGACGAACATTTCCATCCAGCCGTGGAAGTACGGCAGGTCTTTGACGAATGTCCCGTGAGGGATCATCGCCTCGGGGCGGTCGCCGCCGCCGAACAGGCGCGGCGGAGGGTCGTAGACGCCGACCACGTCGTAGGGCACGTCGCCGATCTTGATGCGTCGGTTGAGGGGATCGCGCTGCCCGAACAGATTCTCCGCAAGCTTCGTGTTTACGACCACCACATGGCTGTTGGCGGCGTCCTCGAGGTGGCTGAATGAACGCCCCGGCTGAATATGCCCGCCCTCGATCATGGGCCAATTGGCGTCACGGCCCCTGATATTGATGGCGGCGAGCCGGTGTCCCTCGAATTGAATGTCGGCGAGCGTGTTTTCATCGACGACGACAAAGGCGATACTCGGTAGCTGCTCCAGGCGACGCGCTTCCTCGATCTTCATCGGAGGCCTGCGCCGCCATGGGTCGGGATCCTCCGGATCGTCGTCCTGGCCTCCCCAGTAACGCCCGACCCAGAACGTCTTGGGACCGAGCGACGCGAGCATGTCCGAGATGTCCTTGTTGAAGCCGCCGATCAACGCCCCGATGACCATCACGACCGCGACGCCGATCGCGACACCGAGAATCGTGAGCCCGGCGCGGAGCTTGTGTGCGCGCAGCGAGAACAGGGCGATACCGACGCCTTCGAACAGGGCGGTCACGGGCTATTCCTGGCGCAGCGCCGTGATGGGATCGAGGCGCGCCGCCCGGCTGGCGGGGTACACGCCTGCAATCACCCCCACGCCCGTGCCCATGATGACGCCCAGGAGAATGGACGCCGGCGAAATGGTGGCGGGAAGCGGACTGATGGCGTTGATGAGCACCGTGAGGCCGATCCCAGCCACGATGCCGAACGCCGCACCGACCGAGGCGATGGCGGCCGCCTCCGCCAGGAACTGCCGCAACACGTCGCGGCGCCGCGCGCCCAGCGACTTCCGGAGCCCGATCTCCCGCGTGCGCTCCGTCACCGCCATGAGCATGATGTTCATGATGACGATGCCGCCGATCACGAGCGATACGATGACCACGCCGGGGAGGACGACGATGAGAATCCGGCTGATGCCGGCCCAGAATTGCTGGACGCCTTCCGAGGTGTCGAGGACGAAGTTGTCGTCCTGCCGAGGGCGCAGGTGGCGCCGACCGCGCATGACCCCCTCGGCCTGCTCCATCGCCTCGCGCATGTCGACCTCGGAGGACGCCTTCACTAATAAGGCGTCAAGGATCCCCGGTGGATTGACGAGGTTTTGCGCGGCGGAGTGGGCGGGCACCACGACGAAACGGTCGAGCGGAAAGCCGAGGACGCTCCCTTGCTTCTCGACCACTCCGATCACGCGATACGCCGCCCCGCCGATGCGCACATTGCGGTCGAGGGGCGTCCGATCCACGAACAGGCGCTTGGCGACCGCTTCGCCGAGGACGGCCACCGGCACGCCCGAGCGGTTCTCTTGGGCGGTGAACGCCCGCCCGATCGCGATCCGGAGATTCTTGATGTCGAAGTAGCGCTCGCTCGCGGCTGTGAGCTCGATGTCTCGCGCTTCCTTGTCGGCATAAAATACCGAGACGTTCTCGCTCGACGCCCAGGCCGTGACCACCGGCACCGTGATCGCGGCCGTTACCGCCTCCGCATCGCTGAACTGAATGCGCGGCCTCCGCCTCCACGCGCGCCACATGGAATCCGGCACGTTGGCGGCGAAGATCGGGCGGCGGCGCAGCTGAAACGTGTTCACGCCGAACAGCGTCTGGGCGAACTTCTCCGTCATGTAGCGATTCACGCCGTTCACGATCGACCATGCCCCGATGAGGGACGCCACGCCGATGAATACGCCGATCAGGGAGAAGCCGCTCTTGAGTTTCTGTGCCCGGATGGCCTGCAGTGCGAGCCGGACCGACTCCCACACCGGCATGCTACGCCGCCTGGGGCTGGTCGGTCGCGACCACGCCGTCGCGCAGTGTCACCACCCGCGCGGCCTGGGAGGCGATGTCGTGCTCGTGGGTGACCATGACGACGGTCTGGCCCTGGTCGTGCAGATCGCGGAACACGGCCATGATCTCGGCGCTGGTGGTCGAGTCGAGGTTGCCCGTGGGCTCGTCGGCGAGCACGATCGACGGCTCGTTCACGAGCGCGCGCGCGATCGCGACGCGCTGGCGCTGCCCGCCGGAGAGCTCGTTCGGCCGGTGCTCCATGCGATCGCCCAGCCCGACCCGCTCGAGCGCCCGGGCCGCCTGCGCGCGTCGCTCCCGGGCGCCCAGCCCCGCGTAGATCAGCGGGAGCTCCACGTTGTGCAGGGCGGTCGCGCGGGGCAGCAGGTTGAACGTCTGGAAGACGAACCCGATCTCCTTGTTGCGGATCCGCGCCAGCTCGTCGTCGTCCAGATCGGAGACCTGCTGGCCGTTGAGCCAGTACTCGCCGGCGCTGGGCGTGTCGAGGCAGCCGATCAGGTTCATCAGCGTCGATTTTCCCGAGCCCGAGGGCCCCATCACCGCCACATACTCGTTCTTCTTGATCTGCAGGCTCACGCCCCGCAGCGCCCGTACGACCTCCCCGCCCATGTC
>DASZCN010000034.1:0-18560 GCA_035943095.1 Gemmatimonadales bacterium
GGCAGGGAGGGCTCCTGCCCGGATTGCGAATTGCGGATTGTGGATTGCGGATTGAGCGGTGGGTAATCCGCAATCCGCAATCGCCAATCCGCAATCACGGCGGCGCCAGCCGCCACAAACTCTCGCCGCTCCATTGTCCTAGCCCCTCCTGAACGTGCGGCCTATATTACCCGCCCCCCTGGGACGTTGGAAGGTGCGGTCTGCCGATGCAATTCGAAGCGCGGATCGAGCCGCTCGACGGCAAGCTCCCCAAGGTCACCTATCGTTGGGACCCGGAGACGGACATTCTCTCGGTCGCATGCAAGGGTGCCGGGAAGTCCAGCGGCCTGAACGGCACCGTGGACTTGGAGGGTGGCGACGGGTCGTTCGTGGTCATCGACGTCGCCGGCGGGTGTCTCCGCGGCGTGGACGTGGTCACCTGGCCCGACGATATCCGGACGCGCGACGATCTCGCCATTCCCGAGGCGGCGAAAGATGGGCGCGTCGTATTCCCGAGCCGCAAGTCCAACCCCGGTGTCGCCGCGGTCGAAGTGGACACCGCGCTCACGGTCGAGAAAAACCAGTCGGAGTCGTTGCTCCATATTCGCGTCGGCCGCCAGCGGGCCGCGATGGTCGTGCGGGTTGGCGACCGGCTGCTCGTGGAAGTGGACAAGAACTCGCGCCTGGCGGGGCTGTGGTTCCTGGACGTGCCGCCGTTTCCGAATGTGGAAGCGACGGCCTGACTGGGAGGTTATGGAGGTTGGTGGAGGTGAGTGGAGGTTGGTGGAGGTCGGTTGCGGTAGATTGAGTCGTCGCGGATGGGAAGGGTACGAGTCATTCCGGCGTTCTCCATAGCTTCGTCCCCGTGGCGCCCTACGAAAAGCTGCTCGCTTGGCGCGAGTGTCATGGACTCGCACTCGCCGTCTACCGAGTAAGCACACACTTCCCTTCTGACGAGCGCTACGGACTCACGTCCCAGGCGCGACGGGCGGCCTTCTCGGCCGCGGTGAACATCGTCGAAGGTTCTTCACGTCGAAGCGCTAAGGAGTTTCGCCGTTTTCTGGACATAGCGCTCTCCTCGCTGACTGAGGTTGGGTATGCACTGCGGTTCTCTCGAGAGGTTGGCTTGCTTCCAGACGAGGACTGGTCGACCCTAAACGATAAGCAATGTCGTGCACGGTTTCTCACCTGGCAGCTGTACCGATCCCTGGCCCGTTAGCAGCCTGCCTCCACCATCCTCCACCATCCTCCACCATCCTCCACCGTCCTCCCCAACGCCGTAGATTTCTCTCCCATGTCCGACCAGCTTCCCCGCCTGGGCGGGCTCACGGAGCCCGAGAAGTACGAGCGCCTGGTAGAGCGAGTGCCGGGCGTGTGGTGGAGCGACGCGGGGCCGTTCGCCGGGCTGCACGAGCTGAACGTCGCACGCGTGGACTACCTGCGGGACGTGTTTGGCGGATTCGGCGGCAAACGGGCACTCGATGTGGGCTGCGGCGGTGGCATCCTCGCCGAGACCCTCGCGGCCGAAGGGGCGGTCGTCACCGGCATCGACCCCTCCGAGAAGTCGCTCGCCGTCGCTCGAGACCACGCCCGCCGCGCCGGGCTCGCGATCGACTACCGCCGCGGCACCGCCGAGGAGCTGAGCGGCGCCGGTCTCGAGGGGACATTCGACCTGGTGTTTGCAGTGGACGTGCTCGAGCACGTCGACAATCTCGACCGCACGGTCGCCGCCATCGCGCGAGTACTCGCGCCCGGCGGCGGGCTGGGCTTCCTCACCCACAACCGCACGATCGCCGGATTCCTCCAGGTGATCTGGGAGGAGGAATATGTGCAGCATACCATGCCCGAAGGGTTCCATGACTTCGCCCGGTTCATCACGCCGGGGGAGCTCAACGACAAGCTCGCCGGAAACGCCATGGTCGTGCAGGAGATGAAAGGAGTGGAGCGCGCCGGGGACGGCACCGGCCGCCGGGTGCTCTGCGACGATCTGAGCATCACCTACCTGGGCTGGGCGCTCCGGACCCGTTGACCGTGTCGCGCTCCTGGGTCGATGCGGTGCTCGCAGCAGGCGCCGTTCCAGCCTCGTCCATCCCGGAGGCGAGCCTCGGTCGTAGCGACATCGAAGAGTTCACCGGTGCCGATCCCGTCGAGGACCGCGAGCTGCAGGTCCATGCCCTGGCGGGGGCTCAGGCCCTCGCGCCCCGAGCGGTCTCATTTCTGGATGGCATCGAGCTCTGGCGCGTGGTAGGATACGCCGGGGTCACGCCCATCGTCCGGGCCTACGTCGCGACAGCGATCCGTCGCCGTGGCCCCCCCGGCCCCGACCGCCGGCCGTGCACGGTGGCCCACGAAGCGGAGGAGCTCGCCATCACACGGCTCGAGCACCTGCCCAGCGCAGTGCGCCGCGCCCTCGACGAGGCGGGCGTGCGTGTGGTCGAGATCCCCCCGGAAGACGCAGGACAGCCTGCCCGCGCGCTCCCGGCCGCACGCGTGGAGGTGCAGAAGGCGCGGGCGACGCTCGAGCGCCGCGTGGCGGAGCGCGGTCTCGCTGCAGTCGGTGCGGACGAATGGCTCGTCGTCGACGGCGTCATTTCCGATTCTCCCGCGTTGTCCGCCCACCCCCGCGCCCTCGGTGTGGTTAAGAGTCACGGAGCGCAATACTTCGAGGGCGCGGAGCTCGAGCGCGCGCTCACGTTGCCGGCGGATCATCGCACCAGCGTGTTCCGCCCCAAGAGCCGTGGAGCGCGCCGGGAGATCCACTCCTGGTATCTCCGGCTCTGGCCCTGGGAGGGCAATGATCTGCTGTACGGGCTCGTGCGGCTGGAAGCGCGCGCCCATCCCGACGCGGTGGCGCTCGCGTCGGCCGTCTCGGCGTGGCTCCTGCACGAGCGGGCGCCGCTCGCCACCCCCGACCGGCGGTGGGATCGGTTACTTTACCCCATCCATGACGTGGAGACCTATTTGAGAGCGCGCGCCCCGCGCGACCTCGTTTCGCGCCAGGCCGTACGCCTCCCCCATCGCAGGGTTGCCTCTTGATTGACCGGCGCGACCCTGAGCCGATCGGCCGCGTCGTCGCGACAGAGCAGAAGCCGGCGACCCCGCACCAATTCCATTTCTGGACTGCGAACGAAACCAGCATCGGTATCGGGGCGATCGTGCGCGTGGAGGAGGGAGCAGGGAGCGGGGAGCAGGGAGCAGGACGCATCGTGTATGGGGTAGTCACCGACGGATGTGCGTATTCCGATCTGGCGACACCCTTACATGATGTCGTCGGCGCCGAGGGAGATCCGGTGCGCGCCGCGGAGAGTCCTACCGCTCGTCAGGAGATTCGCCTTTGGACCGCGGCGGTGCTCCGTCAGCGACCCGAGGAGCCCCTTCAACCCGTGCCGCTGGGCTGCGTGCACCTGGCCACCGACGCCGACGTGGCACAGGCGCTGCGGATGGACACCTACCTGAGCGGCGCGGACCCCCGCGGGATCCCCGTCGGCCTGTATACGTCGGGCGGCCTCGAGGCGCCGGTCTATCTGGATGCCGACTTCCTGCTCGGTCCCGAGGCGGCCCACTTGAACATCTCCGGCATCTCGGGACTCGCCACGAAGACGAGCGCGGTCGAGTTCCTGCTTGCGTCCATCTTCGAGCATTTCCCGCGACACAAGGGTCGCATCGCCGCGGTGTGCTTCAACGTGAAGGGGCCCGATCTGTGCTTCCTCGATCAGGCCGGCACCCTGGAGGAGGAAGACCGGCGTCGCTACGAGCGGCTGGGCGTGGACGCGAAGCCGTTCGAGCGGGTGCGGTACTACGCGCCGTTCAAGTCCGACGGCGTGAACCTGAACACGCTCCGCACGCACCCCGACCTCGTGGGCGCCGTGGAGCCGCTCGTGTGGGGATTGCGCGAGGTACTCGACTATGCCGAGGTCCTGCTCAATCGCGACGATATCGACGCCAAAGCCGACGCCTTCATCGATTTCCTGTCCGACCGCGTGGTCGACAAGCCGTTCGACGACGGCTTTGGGGGAACGCACCGCGTGGTGACGTTTTCAGACCTGGAGCGGCTGTTTCGCGCCATCTTCGACGGCCTCGAGCTCGCCGGCGGGCGAAGTGACACCTGGCGCACGCACCACATCGCGACCATCCGCAAGGTGCGCAACCGCCTCTCGAACATTTCGACGCGCGCCAAGGGGCTCGTGACCGACGATGGCCCTTCGAGCGACCTGCCCTGGAGTCGATTCGAGGACCGGGCCGTGTACGTCGTCGACGTCGCCAATGTCGATCCGCTCGGCCAGGACCTCGTGTTCGCCCGCGTGGTCTCCAAGCTACGCGAGCATCTCGAGCGCCGCGATCTAGGCGTCGACGCGGTGGTCGTGTTCGTCGACGAGCTGAACAAGTACGCGCCCGCGGACGGGCCCGATACATACGTCAAGAAAATGCTGCTCGATATCTCCGAGCGCGGGCGTTACCTTGGCCTCGTGCTGTTCGGTGCCGAGCAATTTCGCTCGCAGGTGCATCGGCGCGTGGTGGGGAACGCGGGGACGATGGTGTTCGGCCGCATGGACTCGGACGAGCTCGCGACACCCGGCTACCAGGTGCTGTCGCCCGCCACGAAGATCAAGCTCGCCACGCTGCCCATCGGTGAGCTCATGGTTCGGCACCCGCACTTCACCCAGCCGATCTTCGTCCGCTTCCCGCGACCCGCCGTGCTCCGAGGCCGGGACGGCGTCGACCGATTCCCGCCTGGCGCGGACTTGCCGTTCGAAACCGCGGTCGTCCGCCAGCTCGTGAAGCTCGACGCCCGCGTGCGACCGAACGTGGTGAAGGACGTGATCGCCGACCGGCGGGAGGACGACGTGCGGCGGGCCCTGGCCCTCACGCGGCAGGCGCGACCCCAGGACGCGTTCGCGCATTTCAAAAAGCTGCTGGGTGCTCGAGTCGCGGCCACGCCCGTCCCCGTGCGCGAGAGCGTGCCGCCGCTCAATCCCATCTCCGACGAACCCTACTGACAGACGGGAGTCCGTGATGACCGGTTGCCGCTACATCGTTCTCGTCGCGACCGCGGTCGTCGCCATGACGGGCTGCCGGCGCACGAGCGGCGCGAAGGTGACGTTGCGGTTCCGTCCGCCGGCGGGCGCAGAGTACCACTACGCACTCGAGCAACGCACGTCCTGGAGCATGGAGAGTGCCACGGGACCGATGCCCGGACAGGATATCACACTTCAGATCCATTATACGCAGACCGTAGGAGGACCCACCGCGGGCGGTACCGCGGTCACGGTCTCGTATGATTCGGTGTCGATTCTTCCCAGCGGGTACGCGGCCGCCCTCGACCGGATGCGGGGGCTCAAGAGCCGTGTCGTGTTCGACGAGCGCGGACGCGTCGTCAGCGCGGCGTTCGCCGGGATCGACGGCGAACCGTCGCCCATCGCCGATCAGCTGGAACGGAGCATGAAGGGGACCGCGCTTCCGTTGCCCGAGACCCCGGTGGGCGTAGGCGATTCCTGGACGGCCGACGCGGAGTCGGCGAGTCCGGCCGTCGGAGTAGTCTCGTCGATCCCGACGCGGACGCGATTCACGGTCAAGGACATTCAGGCGGAGGGACCCGATACCATAGTGGTTGTCGCCGTCGAGAGCACGTTTCCCGGCGACCCGGTCTCGGTCAAAGAGCAGAGCCGCGGTGGAGCGGAAAACCATACCGTTCGGGTGTCCGGGGCGCTGAACGGCGAGCGCGCGTATTCGCTCTCGAAGGGCATCCCGCTGCGCTCCACGATGGGCGGCAGCATGCGCGTGGAGGATCGCGGCCCTGGCGGCGCCTCGCAGGTGACCACCCTGTCGCGCCAATTTTCGCTCCAACTCACCGGAGCGAAATGACGCAGATGAAGCTCGCCCACCTCGCCGACCTCCATCTGGGCTTCCGCCAATACGAACGGCAGACCCCCCGGGGCGGGAACCAGCGCGAGGCGGACGTCGCGGACGCCTTCCGGCGGGCGGTGGACGATCTCTTGGTGCAGCGGCCCCAACTGATCCTGCTCGCGGGCGACATCTTCCATTCCGTTCGACCGACTAATCCCGCGATTCTACACCTGTTCAACCAGCTCCATCGCGTGCGCGCCGGTCTTCCAGATTCTCCCATCGTAATGATCGCCGGTAACCACGATACACCACGAACGACGGAGACCGGAACGATCCTGCGGCTGTACGAGGCGCTGGGGGTCCACGTCGTCGTCGAGGAAGCGCGATACCTGTCGTTCCCGGGGCTGGACTGCTCCGTTCTCGCTGTGCCGCACCAGGCTGTTATGCAGCCAGACCGTCCTGCACTTCGACCGCAGCGCGGCGCGACGCTCAACGTCCTCCTGGTCCACGGTCTTTTGCCCGGGCTTGGGGAGAAGCGCGGGACCTCCGAGTATGGCGGCGCGTTACTTGACGAACGGGATATTGCTCCCGCGCAATGGGACTACGTTGCACTTGGTCACTACAACGTGGCTAATCAAGTCGCAACCAACGCTTGGTATTCCGGTAGCCTGGAATATCTGCCCCCCAATCCGTGGGGCCAGCTGCAGGACGAGGAGGAGCAAGGCCGGCGGGGGAAAGGTTACTTGCTAGTCGATCTACCAGGGTCTCGGGTGGCTTTCAGACAGATCGCGCCCGCGCGTCGCCACATCGACCTCCCCTCGATCGAAGGTAAAGGACTCACGCCGAAGGAGCTGGACGAGCGCATCAAGGATGCGGTGAGCCGCGCCAAGCCGCCGATCGATGACCAGATCGTGCGCCAGCTCGTGTTCGACGTGTCGCGCGCCACGGCGCGCGACCTGGACCATGCCGCGATCCGCGCGTTCAAGTCGCGCGCGCTCCATTACCAGTTGGACCTTCGGCGCCCGGAGGTGCAACGGGTGGAAGGAGCGGGCGTTCTGGAGGAGGGGGGGCGCCGGCAGGCGCTCCCCGAGACCGTGCGTGCCTTTCTCGAGCATCGCCCGCTCGACGCCGATCTGGACCGCGCGGAATTCGTGCGGCTCGGCGTCGAATACGTGGGGCAAGGTGGCGACGAGGGCGGGGGCTGATGCAGCTCCTGCGGCTCCGCCTCGTGAACTTCCGCCAGCATGCGGATACCGAGCTCGAATTCGGCCCCGGGATCACCGGGATCGTGGGTCCCAACGGATCCGGCAAGACCACGATTCTCGAAGCGATCGCGTGGGCGATCTACGGGACGCAGGCCGTGCGTGGTGACAAGGACTCGATCCGCCGGCTCGGTGCCACGGGCCGTTCCGGCGTCGAGGTGGATCTCGAATTCCGGCTCGGGGCGCATGAGTACCGCGTGACGCGCGGCCTGACGACGGCCGCACTGCATCAGGACGGGCAGCTCGTCGCGAATTCCCTCAAGGCGGTGACCGAGAAGCTCGAGCGGACGATCGGCATGACGCACGACGAGTTCTTCAACACGTACTTCACCGGCCAGAAAGAGCTCGCCGTCATGTCCGCGCTCGGCAAGACCGAGCGCGCGGCCTTCCTGTCGCGCGTCCTCGGGTACGAGCGCCTGCGGGAGGCGCAGGAACAGGTGCGCGAGGTGCGGAACGCCGTGGCGGCGGAGGTGCGGGGCCTCGAGGCAGGGCTTCCCGACGACGCGGCGGTCGCGGCCGAGCGGCAGGCCACCGAGAAGCGGCTGACCGCGACGCGAACGGCGGCCCAGCGGGCCGATGCGACGCGCAAGGCGGCCGAAGAAGGGCTCAAACGGGAGGAGCCGCGGTGGAGTGATTGGGTGGCCCGGCGCGAGCGCACCCTGTCCCTCGACGGCGAGCGACGCATGGCGGAGCAGGCGGTGACGACGTCACGCCAGGAGTTCCAGCGCCTCGACAAGGAGCTCGCCGATGCGCTCGCCGCGCGGGAGCAGCTGCGGCGGCTCGAGACCGAGCTCGCCCCGATCACCCGCTTGAAAAAGGAGGTCGGCGAGCTGGAGCGGCTGCAGGGGGAGGCCGCGGCGCGGCGCGCGGATGAAGCGCAGCTGGCGGAGCTGCGACGGGCCGCCGGCGTCCTGGAGCGCCGCGTGACCGCGCTCGGTGACGTCGCCGATTCCCTGGCACGAGCGACGGCGGCCGCGCGCGAGTTGCATGAGCGGCTCGAGGCGGTCGAGCGCGTGGTGGAAGAGGAGCGCACCGCGTGGGTCCGCGATCGCCAGTACGCCGAGACGAAGCGCACCGAGCTCCTCAAGCTGTACGAGGAAGTCAAGGAGCAGCGCGATCAGATCGTGCAGCTCGGTCCCGAAGGCACGTGTCCCACGTGCAAGCGGCCGCTCGGCACGGAGTACGCGGCGGTGCTCGCACTGCTCGACGCCCAGCTCGAGGTGATCACCGGGGATGGGAAGTACTTCCGCCAACGGCTCGAGCAGCTCGCACAGCCCCCCGCCAAGGTGCTCGATGCCGAAGCCGAGCGGGACCGCGTGCTCGAGGAGAGCCGCCGGGCCAGCGGCCGTGCCGGCGAGCTGCAGGCGCAGGTGGAGGAGCGAGAGCGTGCCGGCGCGGAGCTCGCGGACGCCCGCCGCCGGATGAAGGAGCTGGAACGCCGGCTCACCGGCCGGCCCGTGGGCTACGAACCGGCACGTCACGATGCTGTACGCGGCGAGCTGGCGAAGCTCGAGCCGATCGCGCTCGAGGCGGCGGCCCTGGAAGAGCGGGCCCGCCGGGCGGAAAGCCTGGTGCGGGACGCCGAACAAGCGGAGCACCAGCTCTCGGCGGGCGAGCGTCGCGTGGCCGAGCTGACCGCCGCCGTACGGGCCGAGGGATTTTCGGACGCTCAATACGGTCAGGCGAAGGACCGTTACAACCGGGCGGTAGGCGCGCTCCGTGAGGCCGAGCTGGCCGTGGTCGAGGCGCGGGGCGAGCTGAACCGCGCCGAAGACGACGTCCGGGACGGGAAGCGGCGCGAAGCCGAGCGCGCGCAGCGCGAGCGTCAAATCGGCGCGCTCAAGACCCGCCAGCGAATCCACAACGAGCTCGACCGGGCCTTCTCGGACCTGCGCGGCGAGCTGAACGCGCGCATGCGCCCCGAGATCGCCGAGCTCGCCTCGGGATTCCTCTCGGACCTGACCGACGGCCGCTACGACGAGCTCGAGCTCACCGAGGACTATTCGGTGGCGGTCTTGGAAGGCGGCGTGCCCAAGCCGGTCATCTCCGGGGGCGAGGAAGACATCGCCAGCCTGGTCCTGCGCCTCGCGATCTCCCAGATGATCGCCGAGCGGGCGGGGCAGCCACTGTCGCTGCTCGTCCTCGATGAGATCTTCGGATCACTCGATGAAGGCCGGCGCCAGCACGTGGTCGGGTTGTTGCGCCGGCTGGCGGATCGCTTTCCGCAGGTCGTGCTCATCACGCACATCGAGCAGGTGCGCGAGGGGCTCGACCGGGTGATCCGCGTGGACTTTGACCCGGTGCGGGGAACGAGCGTGGTGCGGGACGACACGGCAACCCTGGGAGCGACCGATGCGGGCGTGGCTGCCTGACCGCCAGGTCTACGGTCCGGAACCCCCGAGCGAGCGAGATACCGAGGGGCTGAACCGCGTCTTTGCTGATGCCTTCACGGATCGCTACCGCCGCGACGGACTGGTAGGGGTCCGCGTGCCGCACTTGAACCCCCAGGTGTGGCGCTACGCGCTGCTCGATGCGGGTGCGGGCGCCATGCTGTGGCGCGACGAAGCGGGAGAGGTGGTGGCGTTCAACGTCGCGCACCGCTCCGGCGCGGAAGGCTGGATGGGCCCGCTGGCCGTGCGGCCGGACCGCCAGGGTGCCGGTGTCGGCAAGGCGGTCGTGCAGACGGCGGTGGACTGGCTGCTCGCGCAGGGTGTGACGACGCTCGGCCTCGAGACCATGCCCCGAACGGTGGAAAACATCGGCTTCTACGCCCGGCTCGGTTTCTCGCCTGGCCATCTGACCGTGACCCTCACGAACGACATCCCGACGCGCGGGCACCAACCCGCGGCGCTGTTGTCGCAGCGCAAGGGGACGGCCGGCGGTCAGGCGCTCGAGGCCGCACGCCGCCTCGTCGGGTCGCTCGCCCCGGGCTACGACTTCACGCGCGAGATCTTGCTCACGACGGAGCTCGGCCTGGGCGACACCTGCCTGGTCGACGGCGAGGACGGACTGGCGGCGCTCGTGCTGTGGCACTCGGCGCCGCTCGCCGAAGGGCGCCCCAAGGACGAAGTGCGGGTGCTCAAGCTCGCGGCACGGGATGAGCGCGCCTTCGACGCGGCGATCGCGGCGACCCACGCCGCCGCCGCGCGGGCAGGGATCCGCCGCGTGGCGGTCCGCTGCCAGACGCGCTACGACGACGCCTTCCGCCGTCTCGTGGCCAGAGGCTACCGCGTTCGCTGGACCGACCTGCGCATGAGCTACGAGGGCTATCCCGAGTCCCACCCGGCGCGCGGCGTGCTGTTCTCGAACTGGGAGATCTGACGGCCACCGGCCTTCTCATCTTCGCCGCGACGTACCTGCTCATCGCGGTTCAGCGGCTGCCGTTGGTGCGCCTTAATCGGCCGGCCGCGAGCCTGCTCGGCGCCGTTGCCATGGTGGTCTTCGGCGTCCTGTCGCTCGCGGACGCGTATGCCGCAATCGACTTCGACGTGATCGTTTTCCTCCTCGGTCTCATGCTCATCGTCGGCTATCTCGAGGTGGGGAAGTTCTTCGAGTGGGCGGCGGAGTGGGTGCTGCGGCGCGCCCGGACGCCCGAACGGCTCCTGCTCGGCGTCGTGGTCGGCGGCGGCCTCCTGTCGGCGCTGTTCGTGAACGACACGGTGTGCCTCGTCGTCACCCCCGTGCTGCTGGCCGCGCTCGGACCGCTTCGGGTGAGGCCCACGCCGTATCTGATCGGCCTCGCCATGGGCGCCAACGTGGGCTCCGTGCTGTCGGTCACCGGCAATCCGCAGAACATGCTGGTCGGCATTTGGAGCGGCACGTCCTTCGGGGCCTTCCTGGTGCATATGCTGCCCGTGGGCGTGGGCGGCCTGGCGATCACGTACGGCTACCTGCGATGGGCGTATCGCGCCGAGCTGCGAGAGCCGTTTCGCGAGCGCCTCGAGGCCGTCCCCGTGACCCTGGACCGGCCCTTGGTTTTCAAAGGTCTCGCCCTGTTTGGGGTGGCCGTGGTCGCGTGGCTCGCGGGTGGCTCACTGCCGCTCGTCGCGATAACGGCTGGTGCCGCAATGGTCGTGATCGCACAGCGGGACCCTGCCTACGCGATCGAGCGCGTCGAGTGGTCGCTCCTCCTCTTCTTCGCCTCCCTCTTCGTTGTGATGCGGGGCTTCGAGCACACCGGGGCGGTCACGTGGATCGATCGCCACGCGCTGGCCCTGGTGCAGGACGGGTCGCCCTGGCGTGCCGCTGCAGCCGTGAGCGGCGTGATGGCGACGCTCTCGAACCTCATTTCAAACGTCCCAGCCGTCATCCTGTGGCGTGGTACCGTCCCCAACCTGCCCAACCCCGACCTCGTGTGGCGGGTGTTGGCGATGAGCTCCACGTTCGCCGGGAACCTGCTCCTCATCGGGTCGATGGCGAACCTGATCGTCGCCGAGCGGGCGGAGACCCGCGGCGTGCGCATCGGGTTCGGGACGTACGCCCGTGTAGGCGTGCCGGTGACGCTGTTGACCTTGGGGTGGGGGATCGTGGTGCTGGTCGTGACTGCTTGACGAGGACCGAGTGTTCAGCGCCGGCAGCCGACGCGGACCGTCGCGACGACCATATCGTCGAACCACACGCTCCCTGCCGTCGAGTCCGTAATGTAGTTCTGCGGCCAGAAGTAGTTCAGCTGCAATGCCGTGGTGGTCCGGAACTGTAGGTCGAGCGGGCCTGACGCGCTGGGCGAGTACGCGCATTGCGAGCCGTCGGCGCCGGCCGGGCAGAAGTGGTCCTGCACCCAGTATCCCACTCCAGTGTTCTCTGGGAAGTGTTGGATGAGGGTGTCGTTCCTCCACACTTCGAGCTCCGCCCCCGCGTCGGACGCTGGGTCGCTGTTGAGCTTGGCGTGGACCTCCAGGCAGGCCCACGTGTCGTCCGGGGCGATGAAGCTGTTCCGACTGATGAGCGCGTTGCCCCAGTATGCGCCCCCGCAACTCGAGCAGGTCTGCATTTGCAACCAGTAGTTGTAGAAATCGAGCACGGGGTTGGGAGCGCCGACGCCCCACACGGGCTCAAGGGCGATTGAGATCCGGTCGCTTCCCGTGGGCCTCGTCCCCGCCTGGGGGTTCGGCCAATTCGTGGCGGGGTTATAGCCGCCGAACCATACGCCGCTATGGTGCCAGTGCACGCCGGCCTCGTACTTGGCGTACCACCGCACGTAGAGCTCGTCCTGACTCGTGGGCAGGTGCTTGTAGAGGTCCGTGGCGGCGCTGCTACCGGCTGCGGTGAACTGCATGGCGGAGGTGCCGCAGCTCCCCGCAGGCCGGTCGGCGACCAATGCCATGCCGGAAGGGTTCTGGTAATCGTTGTAGCGCGACGTCACCGCCGACACCGAGCCCTCCTCGAAGTTCTCCGCCCAAACCACCGCCGGATCGCTCGCGATCCCCGCGTCGCAGGGATAGCGGTCAGACAGAAATTGCGACCCCGTCGGCGGCGGGGGCGGGGGAGGTCCGTTGGCACTGCGGCAGGCGACGAGCAGAAACAGGGTTGCCCACACGAGCCTCCATTGGAGGACGTAGCGGCGGCGCCGCGAGTCATGCATGGACAATCACTACGCCACGTCTCGTCCGCTGCCCGTGACGCTGGTCACCCCCGTCCCAGCCAGATGTGTTCAAGGTGGCCCCATAGCCCTCGCGCTTGCGCCGCGGAGCGCAATTCGCCAATCATGAAGCGCGCTCGACTCGAACATCCTCGGAGGCGGTTTCATGAAGCGGGTCCTGCAGTCCACTCTCTCGCTCTGCGTTGCGACGTTCATCGGTGTGTCGGGCGTGGTGGCTCAAAGCGTGCACGTCGGCTTCGGCGCAGGCCTCACACTCCCGTTGCGGGATTACCACGAATCCGACCAAGCCGGGTGGCACGTGCTTGGGAAGGTGGACATCGTCGTCCCCGAGTCGCCGCTCGACGTTCGAGTGGACGCCATGTACAGCCAGACCAGTCAGAGAGCTCCGTCGACTGGCACCACGAAGCTGGCCGGTGGAACCGCGGATCTCGTCTGGCATGTCCCGACGGCCGCGCCGGGCGTCAAACCGTACGTGGTGGGTGGCGCGGGTGTGTACAACTACAACCCCGGCGGTGGCTCGACGACCAAGTTCTCGTGGGGGGCGGGGTTAGGAGCGTCGATCGCGGTGGGCCCGATCCACGGATTCGTGGAGGCTCGTTACATCAGTATTCATTTGCCCGGCACCGCAATCCGGTTCGTGCCGGTGACGGCCGGCCTTTCGTTCGGCTCGTAGTCGTCCGGTCCTTAGGACAGGAACCTCGGCGCACCCACGATCACACGGCGCGCGAACAGGACCGCTGCGACCGCGTACAAGAGGTGCACCGGGCCGTTCCCGATATGCACGCCAAACACTAAGATCCCCCACAGTACGAGCAGGGCTACCGCTGCGACGAGCGTCACATTCATGTCCCTTCCTCGAGATTGACGTTTGCCGTACGCGCAGTATTCTAGTACCAGGGACGGGGAGAAGAATTATTGAGCCAACATGCTCGATTGTGGACCCAGATACTGTGACCGATGTCAGGCCCCCGCGTGGGGAAGGCAGACGCCATGGTGAGGGACCAGTCATTACTTCGGGCTTCAATAATCCTCTCCGTTCCTGTCGTATCGGTCGGCCGGGCCGCGTTATGGCGGTGCCGGCCGATCGCTTTTCCGAGCCGCTCTGAGCGTTTCCCAGAAATGCTTCGGCGCCAGTAACGCCTTCCGCCCAATCGCGAACTCGACCGCGAGAAATACCATCCATACCGCGTAGATGACCGCCACCTCGTCGCGCAGGGTGGGTCGGAGGAACTGCGCGAGCCACAGGACGAACAAGACGCCGGCGTCGCGCGCGTCGAACTCCATGTTCGCGAGCACCATGAGCCCGAGGCCCGACTGCAGCAGGGTGAGCAGGATTTCCAGCCGCTGCGCTTCGTCGAAGTGAAAGTCCAACCACATCCCATGGTGACGTAGGCTGGAATAGCCGTACACGAGCGGGATCATGGCCGCGAGCACGGTCCACTGGTTGATGTTGCTCGACACCATGTTCATCAGCGCCAGCGGCGCGTGGGTGACGCGTCGGGCCCAGTAGAACGCTGAGACCTTTTCGGGAAACTCGGACAGGAACGGGGCGACCCACTGGACGAGCACGAATTGACTCACGCCGAGCAGGCCGGCCACCGCGAGCATCGACTCGAGGAACGGATGCGCGGTGACGTAGAGCAGCAGTCCACCCGCGCCGAACAGGCCGCCGATGGCGAGGGGCCGGCGCCAGCCGCGCTGGCCGAACGCCCAGCGGGACACCACCGGGGCGTCGCCGATGTTCTCCACCGCGTGGGGAGGATTCTGAAGCAGCACCCACAAGTACACGAGGTAGAGCGCGAGCAGCACGACCGCATCGACCCAGGTGAAGCTGCTCTTCATGAGGATGACGCCGAAATAGAGCAGCGGCGGGACGAGGCCGATGATCTCCACGGCGTGCTCGCGCGCCAGGTGGATCGCCGGCAGGCGTTGGGTGGCCGACTTGCGACCGGCGGTCGCAAAGACGACGTAGATCATGGGCCAGCCGAGTCCCAGCAGCAGCCGGATCGCTCCGGTGAGGTTTGCGATCGCGAGATGCGCGCGCTGCGGGTCGCGCCCGGCATCCCACGCGATCACGGCCTCGACGCCGAATTCGGGCAGCGTCTGGAGCCACGCGAGAATCGCGAGAGCGAGGCCCTGGGACATGAGGAACTGCGCCGCTTCCGCGCCCCAGGTGACGAGAAACGCGGACCCGAGCATGCTCGGGAAGGTCCACAGTGCGGAGAGCGCCGAGCCTCCCGCCCCGGACAGAAAAGCGAGTACCTTTAGCTTCACGTGCGCCGAAGATAGTCCTGCCCCGGAGGCCCAACAAGCGATCATGGGACGCGACAAGATGAAGTCCGCCAGCCGTCATGGCTTTCACGACGGGCACACTCAGCCGTCGGCGCCGCCGGTGCACGCGCCCCGGCTCGATGAGCCGACGCCCTTCGAGACGCTCGTGCGGGAGATGCTCGTGCAGCTCGGCGAGGACCCCGCGCGTGAAGGGCTGCGCCAGACGCCCGATCGGGTCGAGGCCTCGCTCCGGTGGCTCACGCGCGGCTATCAGATGTCGGTCGCCGACGTGATCGGCGACGCGCTCTACCACGAGCGTCACGAGAATCTCGTGTGCGTCCGCGACATCGAGATCTACTCGTTGTGCGAGCATCACATGCTCCCATTCTTCGGCCGGGCGCACGTGGCCTATCTGCCGAACGGCAGACTCGTCGGCCTGTCGAAGATCCCTCGGGTGATCGAGGTGTTCGCCCGGCGGCTGCAAGTGCAAGAACGCCTGACGGATCAGGTTGCCGACGCGCTCATGGAGGTGCTGGATCCGCGCGGCGTGGGGGTCGTCATCGAGGCGTACCACCTCTGCATGATGATGCGCGGCGTCGAGAAGCAAAACTCCAAGACCGTGACGAGCGCGTTGCGCGGCGCCCTCCTTCAGGACGCCAAGACCCGCGACGAGTTCCTCCGCCTCGTGTACAGCGGTCGGGGCTCGGAGTGAGCGAAGCGCCGCTCGCCGGGAAGATCGCCGTCGTGAGCGGGGCTTCGCGGGGCATCGGCCTCGCGGTGGCCGGGGCGCTCCACGGCGCGGGTGCGCACGTGGTGCGGCTCGCCCGCAGCCTCGTCGATGCGTCCGCCGACCGGCGCACGGATCTCCGCTGCGATGTCTCGGACCCGGAAGCCGTTTCCCGCACGGTGGCCCGCGTCCTGGATCAGCTCGGCATCCCCCACATCCTGGTCAATAACGCAGGCGTGTTCTTCATCAAGCCCGCCCACGAGATCGAGCCGCGCGACTTCCAGCGCACGCTCACCATCAATCTCGGGGGAGCGTTTCTGCTGGCGCGGGCGTTGGTGCCTCATATGGTGGGCCGGGGCAGCGGACATATCGTGACCGTCGGCTCCGTCTCCGATCACGTGGCCTACTCCGGCTCGGCGGCGTACGCCGCGAGCAAGTACGGCCTGCGAGGGCTGCACGAGGTCCTGCGCGTCGAGCTGTCCCGGACGGGAGTGCGCACCACGCTGCTGTCGCCGGGCCCGGTCGACACCGACATCTGGGACCCGATCGACCCGGACTCGAAGCCCGGCTTCACCAAGCGTCGCGACATGTTGTGCGCCGAAGACGTTGCCGCCGCCGCGCTCTACGCCGTTACCCAGCCGCAGCGCGTGGACGTCACGGAAATCCGGCTGATGCCGACGGTTTATACGGCGAGAGGCTGAGAGACAATGCGGAGTGTGGAATGCGGAGTGGGGAATTGCAGGACGGGCGTCGATCCCGAGCGCCGGCATCGGACCCAGTCTTCCCACTCTGCACTCCGCATTCCGCACTCCGCACTCTTTGCCACACTCATCCTTTGGGCACCGGTCCCGACTGTGGCCCAGTCACTCCTTCCCCCCCTCCCCGACACCACCGGCTTCGGCGTCCACGTGCTCGCGATCGCCCGCGCGCCCGACAACGCCGTCTGGGTGGGCTCGTACGGGCAGGGCATCTTCGTGTTACGCTCGGGCGCCGGCGGCTGGGAGCGGCTGCGTCATTCCGCTGACACGACCGCGCGGTCGATCTCGTTCGACTTCGTCAACGCCTTTGCGTTCGGCCCGGCGGGGGAGGTCTGGTACGGGACCGTGGGCAACGGCTGGGGATTCTCGACCGATGGTGGCAAGACCTGGACCAACTGGACGGGCGACCAGCTCGGTCCCGAGTGGCAGTACGTCGCGCCGAACGGCATCGTCACGCGCGGGGACACCGTCTATGTCGCCACCGCGGACGGCATCAAGCTGAGCGGGGATCGCGGGGCAACGTGGGCGGAGATCACGGACTCGATCGGCGCGACGAGCGCCGCCCACGTGTGGGGCCGGATCCGCTCCCAGTACGTACTGGCGCTCGCCCGCGGGTCCGACGGCAGCCTGTGGGCCGGCCACTTGCGCGGTCTCGCCCGCTCGACGGACGGCGGACGCTCCTGGACCGAGTATCCGACCCCCGTGCGCTGCTCGGGTGTCGAGTGCGCGGACCGGGTGCGCGCCCTCGCGCCCGACACGGGTAGCGTCGTCTGGGTTGGAACCGAGCGCGGCCTGTACCGCCTCACTGCCGTGGGGGGGGTGGGGGGGACGGGGGAGGCGGGGGGAGGCATGTGGCTCGACAAGAAGGGGCGCCCGGATTGCCCGGTCGCTCCCGTGGTGAAAGGCTGCCGGGCCGACATACCTGCGGTGCAGGCGATCGCTGGGGCAGGCGCGGGTCGGGCATTCGCCGGCACGCGGGAAGGGGCATATGCCGAGGATGGCGACGCACTGAGCGTGTGCGACATCACGCCCACCGTCACGGCACTCCTGCTGCTCGCGCCGGGCACGTACGCCGCGGGACGTCCGACTGGACTCTCGACCTGCCGCATCAACCAGGGGCTCAGTCTGGTCGGGGTGAGCTACCGCGAATGGCCCGATACCGATACCCGCGGGACCCGGCACACGTGGTTCGAGCGACCGATCGCCCTGACCGATCAGCCGTACATCGACCAGACGTACCGGTACGGATCGACCATGGGCGGCACCTTCCAGCAGCACCAGGGCGTCGAGTTCAACAACCCCGACGGTACGCCGGTCCACGCGATCGGTGACGGCACGGTCGTATTCGCCGGTCTGGCGGAGCGGGGCTCCAACACGGTGGCGATCCGTCACGACCGCAAGCTCAAGGGGTTGTTTGTGTACTCGACGTACTACCACAACTCCAAGCTCCTCGTGTCCCCGGGCCAGCGCGTGAAGGCGGGCGACGTGATTGCGCTCGTCGGCAATACCGGTCGCGCTACGAACGACCATCTGCACCTCGAGATTCACGTCACGCCCAGCGACTCGACACCCCTCGTCGTCGATCCGAACGAGCGGTTCCCGCGCTACACCGTGAATCCGGAGCTCTGGATCCGTCCGCTGCCGGGAACGGGCATCCTTGCGGGCCGGGTCTGGAACGCCCAGGGCCAGCCTGCCCAGCAGGTACGCGTGTACGGCCTGATCAAGGCGGAGCCGCAGGAGACCCCGTACTCGTACGCCGAGACCTACGGCGAGCACAATCACCCCGACCCGGATTACCAAGAGCACTTCGCGGTTTCCGACGTCGAGCCCGGCGACTACACGCTCGCGGTCGTCGTCGATGGGCGAAGGATGACGCGACGGGTGCGTGTCGAAGCCGATCGGGTCGCCTGGGTGGAGTTTGGCTCCCGTGCACATTGACCTGACCGAGATGCTGCGCTGCCCGGAGCCGCACCGGGAGGCGTTCCTCGTGATGTCCACCGGGGAAATGCGCGGCCGGATGGTACGGTCCGGCGTGTTGGGGTGTCCGGTGTGCGGGCGGGAGTACCCGCTCGTGAAGGGCGTGGCGCGGTTCTCAGGGAGCGGGGAGCAGGGAGCGGTAC
>DASZCN010000035.1:0-20437 GCA_035943095.1 Gemmatimonadales bacterium
CCCCCCGGCGCGCGGCTTTGGGCAACCGCGGTCGTGTACAGCGTCATGACCAAGCAGAGCGGCAGGAGGGTGAGACGAGCGGACACGGCGGCCATCGCGATCCTTCCGCGGACGGGGGTGACGGTCGGCCCCTATATCCCCCCGGCGCGACCGGGAACGCAAGAGGCCGGCTACAGGGCGTCAGTCCGAAACCAGGTGTAGGTTTATGACGAGGATGAACATGACCCCGACCTGCACACATCTCGACCAAGTGAAAGACGTGAAACCGCGCACGCCGGACGGGTGTGAGGAGTGCCTCAAGATGGGGAGCTGGTGGGTGCACCTGCGCCTGTGCCTCGCGTGCGGGCACGTCGGCTGCTGCGACCAGTCGCCGAACAAGCACGCGACCAAGCACTACCACGGCTCGCACCACGCGATCATCCGCAGCTTCGAGCCCCGGGAGGATTGGGGGTGGTGCTACGTGGACGAGCTCATGATGGAGCCCGCCCCGACACCCGCGCGCCGATGACGAACGAGGTCTGGCCAGCGCTCCCGCTCGATGCGTGGCTGGATACGTACGCCACGCTCCACATGTGGACGCAGATCGTCGGGAAGACGCGTCTCGCGCTCGCGCCCATGGAGAACCATTGGTGGCAGGTCGCGCTCTACGTCACGCCGCGCGGCCTCACCACCTCGGCGATGCCGTCCGGGACGCGTACCGTCGCCGTGGACTTCGACTTCCTCGACCACCAATTGTACCTGCGAACGAGCGACGGCACGACCCGTTCCATCCCTCTGGTCGCGCAATCGGTGGCCGATTTCTATGCCACCTACCGGGCAGCCCTTCGCGCGCTCGACGTGGACGTGCATATCATGCCTTGCCCCGTCGAGGTCGTGGCGGCGATTCCCTTCGCGCAGGATAAAGAGCACGCGTCGTACGACGCGGACGCCGCGCGCCGCTGCTGGCGCGTGTTGGTCCAGGCCGATCGGGTGCTCAAGCGATTCCGCGGCCGCTTCCAGGGCAAGGCGAGTCCGGTGCATTTCTTCTGGGGCGGCTTCGACCTCGCCGCGACGCGATTCTCGGGACGGCGAGCGCCGCCCCACCCGGGCGGCATCCCAAACTGCCCGAACTACGTGATGGTCGAGGCCTACTCCCACGAATGCGCGAGCTGCGGGTTCTGGCCAGGGAGCAGAGAAGGGGGGGGTTGGCTCCAGGAGCCCGCGTTCTATGCGTACGCGTATCCGGAACCCGAGGGGTTCGCGGATCACCCCGTGCGCCCCGACGGTGCGTACTACAATCGGGAGATGCGCGAGTTCATTCTGCCGTACGACGTCCTGCGCCGCTCCCCCGCACCGGACGACGCTCTGCTCGCCTTCGTGCAATCGGCCTATGAGGCCGCGGCCGATCTGGCGCATTGGGACCGCGCCGCGCTCGAGCGACCCGCCTAGGAGGGGCAATGCTCGCGCAACCCGTCGGCGCCGGCGACCACACGGTCGGACCCCCGGACGCTCGCGTGACGCTCGTCGAGTATGCCGACTTTGAGTGTCCGTTTTGCGGCCGGGCCTATCCCCAGCTGAAGCGCCTTCTCAAGGAGCTCGGCCCCAAGGTCCGGTTCGTGTTCCGGCACTTTCCCCTGACCGAAGAGCACCCGCACGCCCAGCGCGCCGCCGAGGTCGCCGAAGCGGCCGCGGCGCAGGGCAAGTTCTGGGAGCTGCACGATCTCCTGTACCAGCATCAGAACGCGCTCGAGGACGACGATCTCATGAAATACGCGGGGGAGCTCGGGCTCGACGTGCCGCGCGTGCGGCGCGAGCTGACCGACCACGCGCACCGGTCTCGAGTGGAACGAGACGTCGTGAGCGGGGCACAGAGTGGCGTGAGCGGCACGCCGAGGTTTTTCATCAACGGCCGGCCGCACGACGAGCCGGGAGATGTCAGGACGCTCGCCGCCGCGCTGCGGCGCGCACTTTAGCCGTCAGCTTCCTTTCGCGCCTTTCTCCCCTTCCCCTGGTGCAGGTCCCCCAGGCGTGCGGCCACCACGCGGTCGCGCCCGGCGCCCTTCGCGTCGTACATCGCGGCGTCGGCGCTCGCGATCAGCTCCTCCGGCGTGTCGCCGTGGGCCGGATACTCCGCGGCGCCGATGCTCACCGTCATGGCGCCACCTTCGAATTGCTCGGCCGCAACACGGGCCCGAATGCGCTCGGCCACCGTGAGCGCGGTCGCGATCGGCGCTTCGATGAGCATCACCACGAACTCCTCGCCCCCGTAGCGGGCCACGCTATCCACGCCGCGCGTGGTCTTACGCAGAATCTCGGCGATCTTCACCAACGCGGCGTCTCCGGCGAGATGTCCATGCGTGTCGTTGTACTGCTTGAAGCGATCCACGTCTCCGAGCAGCACGGAGAACGTCCGCCGCAGGCGCCGCGACCGCTGCACCTCGTTCGCGAGCGTCCCCATCAGGTGCCGCCGGTTGTACAGCCCGGTGAGTGCGTCGGTGACCGAGAGCCGCTCCAGCTCTCCCTGGCTGTCGCGCTCCCGGACGCGGGTGAGCAGGGTCTTGAACACCTGGGACAGCAAGCCCACCTCGCCGCTACCGCCCACCGGAACCTCCATGGACAGATCCCCTGCTGCCACTCGCTCCGCGATGACTGTGAGGCGCCGGAGCGGTCGCACAATGAGGAGCGCCAGGAGTCCCGTTATCGTGCCGACCGCCGCGAGCAACAACACGAGCGACGCCACGGTCCCGGCCCCGAGCCCACCCTCCTCCTGGAGCGCCGCCCTGGGCCTCTCGACCACCGCCGCCCAGTGGAGCGCCGGGAGACGTCGCAGCGTACCGACCACCTCCTGCCGATCCGCCCGCTCGTAGGTGGCGAGCGTCCCTTCCTTATCAAGGAGGGCTTGCGTCGCTACGGCGGGAAGCTTGGTCCGCATCAGCTCCGCCGAGCTGAGCCGGGACTTGAGGATCAGGCGGCCCTGGTCGGTCGTCACGTACACGTCATTCTTCTGGGCCGGGACAGCAGTGTCCCCGTCCCCCGCCGACAGACGCTCGAGAATATCCGCCACACCACGCAGGTTGATCTTCGCCGTGAGCGCGCCCAGGAACCGTCCATCCGCGTCGCGGATCGGCACAGCAAGCGTGATCGCTGCTTTGGAAAGCCCTAGGTCCCAGTACGCGTCGCCGACGAGCGCCTCGCCGGTCCGGAGGCCGTTCAGTTTGTCGAGCGCGAACTGCACGCCGCTCATCCGGCTCCCGCTGCCGGCCACCACGTGGCCGCGGGCGTCGAGCAGCACCAGCGCGTCGCAATCCGCCGACCGCTCCCGCACCGAGTTGAGGTAGTCGCGCAACCGGCCGAGTGCGGCCGCCCCGGCCCGCCCCTGCACCCGAGAGAGGTTCTCCGAAACGGTGTACGAGCTCGCCCCCACCCGCAGGTCGTGCAACCGCTCGTCGAGCCACTGCCCCACATCCCACGCCGCCTCAGCGCTCACGCCCCGCAGCTCGCGGGCGACGCGGTCCCCAGGAGACCCGTGGTTTTGGCGCGAGGCGAGAACGAGGATCGTAAGGGCAGGGACCACCGCGGCCGCCACGCCCAGCACCAGGACCTGTCGCCTGATGCTGTCCAGGTGCATTGCGCGCAGCCGGCGTGCGACGGTTTCCTGCCAAGGGGTCACGACCGTAGTCCTTTCGGGATGCCGCAAAATTCACGTTCCCCCGGTTCGCGCAAGTCCGGGACCCCTGAGGAGGGACCTCCCCAGTCCCTTGAAGGAGCGGGCGGGCACAGAGTTAGCGAGCACCGGCGCGCCGACGAGCCGCGTGACGGCGTAGGTGAAGGAATCACGTCCGGCGGCGCTGAATGATGAAGGATCATGATGGGGCCGTTGCGCCGGGTGACCCCGGTCACGCCGCGTCGGGTCGCGTGTGGTCACGGGATTCTGCACTCGATCCCGCGCTTGACGAGACCGCCGTACCCGACGGCTACGGGTGGCACAGGCGATAACTCACGGTCCCATCGGCACTAGTCGAAAACGTGAGCCGGGGCACAACGCTTGCCGCAAACACGATCCGTCGCTGCCGCGACGTCTTCCGAGACCCTTCTTCTTACCCTTCCCGAGGACCGACATGGGCTGGAAAGTTTTCGGGCACGAGACGACCCCGGCGCACCTCCCCGCCGAGCTGCGTTCCATTCTGGCCCAGATGCAGCGCGAGCGAGTGGCGTTCGAAGCGCTCGTTACCGGGGCGCGTGAGTCCGCTCAGCATCTCACCCAGATTTCCCAGCCGATCGCCGAAGCGCACAAGGTGGTCACCGAGCTTCAGGGGCGCGTCAAGTCGCTCGAGCGCCTCGTGCCGGTCCTCGCGACGCTCGACGAGCAAACGGAAGCGGTGTCTCGTACGCAGCGGCGCACGGAAACGCAGGTGGACACCAGCGCGGAAGAGGTCAAGCGCCTGCACGGAGACATCCAGCAGCTGCGCGCCAGCTTCGACGCGGCGCTGGCCTTGAAGGCGGATCTCAAGACCCTGCTCGACTCGGCGAGCGGCCTCAAATCGCTCCGAGTGGACGCCGACGCGCTCGTCGACCAGGTGCGCGACCTGTCGAATACGTTCGAGCGCGCGCGGCAGCGGCAGGACGAGCTGCACCGCTCCGGCGAGGCGGCGGCGGCGCGGATGCAGGCGTTCGAACAGCGGCAACAGCAGGTCCAGGGAGGTGTCGCGGCGGCGCAGACGCGCGTGAGCGGCCTGGAACAGGCCCTCGCCCATCTCGGCCAGGCCGCGGCCGATGCCGCCGAAACGAAGCGGCAGTTGAACGCGCTCTCGTCGCTCGCCGATTTCGTCACGCGGAAGGTGGGCGTGCTCGAGCAACAGCGCGACTTCGTGGATCGCGCCATCGGGCAGGCGACCCAGCTCGGAGATGTCATGCAGGACATCGACGCCAAGATCACCCGGCACGAAGAGAGCGCCGAGAGCCTGGGCGCGCTCGAGGCCCGCGTGGTCGAGCTGCGGACGCTCCATAGCGATTTGTTGGCACGGTCGAAAGAAGCGAGCGCGCGCCAAGATCAGATCACTCAGGCGGACCAGGAGCTCCACGGCCGGCTGAACGGCCTGCGTGATGAAGTGGAGCGCGCCTTCACACGGTTCGAGCTCGAGAATCAGGGGCTCGACGCCGTGGGACAGCGCATCCTCGACTTGCGCGGAAATCTCACGGACGTCGAGACGCGCTGTCGCTCGCTCGACCAGGCGACACGCGCCATGGGCGACGTGCGGTCGCAGGCCGACGGGCTCGTGACGCGGCTCGGCGGAATTACCGAGAGCGTGTCCCACCTCGAGACCCAAATGGAGCAGTTCGGCACCGTGCAGGCGGAGGCCGAGCGGCTCGGGAAGACGGTGGGGGAGATGACGCAGCGCGTGGCACGCCTCGAGAAGGCGCAGCCCGCGGTGGACGCCGCCCTGCGCGACTTCTCGAGCTTGAAGGGAGCGCACGAGGAAGTGAAGGACGCCCTGGAGCGGATGCGCGTGGCGGATGGCGAGATCGCCCGCGTGCGTGAGGCGCAGGCGGACACGAAAACCTGGCTCGGAGAGGTAACCCAATCCGTCGAGTCGTTGCGGGGCGATCTGGCCGCGGTGGAAGAGATCAAGCCGACGGTCCAGTCGGTGCGAAACGAGGCGGACCACCTGTCGGAAGCCATGGCGCAGATCGAGTCGCGCCGTCAGCTCGCGGAACAGCTGAACGCCCGGCTGTCCGAGCTCACGACCGTGACGGAGCGGCTCGACCAGCGCAGTGGCGGCCTCATGGCCCGCATGGACGCGACCGACGAAAAGTTCCAGGCGGTGGTGGCACACGCCGAGGAGGCGGGGCGCATCGAGAAACTGGTACCGACTGTGGTGGGGACCGTCGAGCGCAGCGAACGGCGTATGAGCCAGATCGACGCTGCCGTAACGGCGCTCGAGACGCGGGCGCAGAGCCTCGAGGGCCTCGCCGAGCAGACGCGGGCGTTGGGGCAGGAGCTCGAGCTGCGTCGGACCACGCTCAAGTCGGCGACCGAGCATCTCGAGCGGGCATCGCAGCTGCGCGCGGAGGCGGCGACCATCGCGCAGCAGCTGCAGGAGCGCGCCGGCCAGCTGAGCGGCGTCCTCAGCGGCGCCACGGACCGCACCGCCGCGCTCACCACGACCCTCGACGACCTGGAGAGTCGCGCCGGCAATCTCCGGTTCGTCCAGAAGCGCATGTCGCAGTTCGAGGAGCGCCTCGCCAAGTGGCACGCGACCGAAGAGCAGCTCATGCGAGCGCTGGAGCAGGCCGCGCAGCGGCAGGCGGCCGTGGACGCGCTTCAGGCCGACCTGTATCGCCTGTTCGAAGTAGCCGAGCACACGGTCGATCACGTGCGCTCGATCGCCGGGGCCAAGGAGCAGGTGACCGAGACAGGGGCTCGGCTCGCGCGAGTGGAAGCGATACTCGCGGACATGCTGCGGGAGCACGGGGTTTCCGAGCGGCCCCAGGCGGGCGGCACCACGCCGCGGGTGGTGAAGAGCGCCTGATTCGTCGCGGCGTCGACAGGGGCCAGCGCAGTCCGGCTGGCCCTTCGTCGTTTCCGGGAACTCGGTATTGTTATCGTGGCAGGAACTGCAAGGAGAGTTATGTCCATCAGGCCGATAAAATCGATAGTGCAATCACAGCCGACCGTCGAGGGCGCAGGCGTGAAGCTGCGCCGGGCGTTCGGCTTCGGAAAGACGAGCGAGTTCGATCCCTTCCTGCTGCTCGACGACTTTCGCAACGAGCATCCCGAGGACTACCTCGCCGGGTTCCCGTGGCATCCGCATCGGGGCATCGAAACGATCACCTACGTGCTGAGCGGGACCGTGCAACACGGCGACAGCCTGGGCAACCGCGGCTCGCTCGGCTCCGGGGACGTCCAGTGGATGACGGCGGGTTCCGGGATCCTGCACCAGGAGATGCCGCGCGGCGACGAGCGCGGCCGGATGCACGGGTTCCAGCTCTGGGCCAACCTGCCGCGATCGCTCAAGATGACCGATCCGCGCTACCAGGACATCCTCGGGAAGGATATCCCGGAGGTCGTGGACGACGACGGGACGCGGGTACGGGTGGTCGCCGGGAGCTTCTGGGGCAAGACCGGCCCCGTCGAAGGAATCGCGGCCGACCCTCGTTACCTCGACGTATGGGTTCCGCCGGGCGTGCGCAAGACGCTGCCCGTGGAGTCGTCGCGTCACGCATTCGCCTACGTCTTCGAGGGGAGTGGCGACTTCCGGGATGCTTCGGTCCCCCGCGGTGTGCTGACGGAGCGGGTGGGAGAGGGGCAAGGGGGTGATGACGCCGTGGTGCGCGATGACACCGGCAACCGGTCGCTCATCCTGTTCGACTCGGGTGATGAGATCACGGTCCGGGCGGGCGATCAGGGGATCCGGTTCCTGCTCGTCTCGGGGCGCCCGCTCGAGGAGCCGGTCGCGTGGGCGGGACCGATCGTGATGAACACGGAGACGGAGCTCAGGAAGGCGTACGCCGAGCTGCGCGACGGGACGTTCATCAAGCACCCCTGATATGAAACGAGGGGCCGAAACCTCGGCCCCTCGTCGTCTACACTCCCCCGCTGCGATGCCCTAGATGCCGTCGCCCTCGTGCCCGTTGCCATTGCCATTGCCATTGCCGTTGGCGAACACCTTGGAGCGTCCACCGGTCACGGCGAGCCAGCGCCGGCGCATGGCCGTCAGGTCGTCGAGCTGCTGACGGAGCCTTGCCACGTCGGCATCGACGAGCTGGATTCTCCAGTCGATGTACTGCTCCGCCTGGTCCGGGGTCCAGTCCGCCGGACCGGTAAAGACCACGCGCTCTTTGGCGACGGGGTCCGGTCTCACTTGCGGGTCCTGTCCTTCGACAGCCACCCCGTCCAGCACTTCAATCACCTTGCGTCCCATCAGGTCCAGCTTCCGGCCCATGCGATCCTCCTCCTAACGTGCGGTTCGAGCGGTTTCTCGAGGGCGCATTATGCAACATATGGGTGTTATAACCCATATATACCATATCACAGCTCTAGTTGGTATAATACACTCGTCCTGGGTCTCCCCGCAAGGAGGGGTGCATGCCTCGGTATCAGGGTCAGATCGTCCGCTTCCGCCGTAGGGGTGTGCTGCGCTTACGGTTGCGTGAGCTGCTCGAGACGCAAAAGGTGTCGCCGTATGGACTGAGCAAGTTTACCGGCCTCAGCCTGAATACCATCTACCGGCTTACCAGGCCGACGGGGCGGTTCCGCCTCATTCGGGCCGATACGATCGAGCGGCTCTGCGGCGCGCTCCGTGTGAAGCCGAGCGAGCTGTTCGACTACAAGGAGCCTCAGTAGCGCAGGTTGAGCCGCAGGGCCGGCCTCACCGTCCGCAAGGGGATTTGACGCGTGCCCGGTCGCGTCGTAGCTGCTCCTGCGGCTTATAGTCGCCGTCGTGTTCCTCGATAGCGGATGGAACCACCTCGGGAACCCCATCGAGCGCTCCAAGAGCATTGGCGCAAGCGCCGCCTTCACCGTATTTCTCGGCACCGCGGAGGTGGCCGGCAGCATCGGCGTGGCGCTCGGGATCCTCACACAGCTCGCCGCCATCGGCCTGATGCCGTAAGCGCGACCGCCCCAGAACCCCGTCTAGGAGGAGTGATGCGCCACCGATTCCCAGTCGTCGCACTGCTCCTCGCCGCCAACGCGCCGGCGCAGCAGCCGACTTCGCAGCCCGCGTTCACGTTCCAGGAAGTGATGATCCCGGTGCGCGACGGCGTTCACCTCCAGACGGTGATCCTCACGCCGACAGACAAGACCGGGCCGTTGCCGATCCTGTTCCGTCGTACGCCGTACGGCGTGCCGGACGGGCCCCTGGCGACGGTGCCGCGGAGCTTCAAGGAGCTGGCGCAAGACGGCTACATCCTCGTGTTCCAGAACCTGCGCGGCCGGTTCAAATCGGAGGGCGTCTTCAAGCTCACGTCGCAGGTGGATCTGGCGGACTCGACATCCAGCAACGAGACGACGGATGCGTACGACAGCATCGAATGGCTCGTGAAACATGTGCCGAACAACGGCAACGTGGGCATGTTCGGCGTGTCGTACGACGGGCTGACGACCGCGATGACGCTCCTGCATCCGCACCCCGCGCTCAAGGCGATCAGCGAGCAGGCGTCTCCGGTGGACCAGTGGATGAACGACGACATGCACCGCTACGGGGCGCTGCGCGAAAGCTACGCGGTCGAGTACTCGGTGCTCGAGCAGGCGGACAAGAACAAGAACACGAACTTCGTCTTCGAGACCTACGACACCTACTCCTGGTACCTGGCGCTCGGGCCACTCGCGAACATCAACGCGCGGTACCTGCACGGCGCCATCCCGTTCTGGAATGATGTGGTCGCACACCCGGATGACGACGAATTCTGGAAAAAGGAGGCGTGGGTCAGCCAGCTGCATGCCTCGACGGTCCCGAACCTGAACGTCGCCGGGTTCTGGGACCAGGAAGACCCATGGGGACCCTGGCAGATCTTTCGCCATGCCGCGGAGCACGACCCCGACCACACGAACTTCATGGTCGCGGGCCCGTGGTATCACGGCGAATGGCAGGCACCCAAGGGCGACAGCATCGGGCTGATCGCGCTAGGCGGCCACGAGACGTCACGCGAGTTCCGCGAGACGATCGAGGCGCCCTTCTTCCGGTACTACCTCCACGGGCAGGGCGAGAAACCGAGCTGGCGCGCAACCACGTTCCAGTCGGGCGCCAACCGCTGGCGGACCTACGCGGAATGGCCGCCCAAGGAATCGAAACCGACCAACCTGTATCTGCATGTCGACGGCACGCTCTCGTTCGAGGCTCCGCGAAGCGCCCGAGCCTACCGGGAGTACACCTCCGATCCGGCGAATCCCATTCCCTATCGCCAGCGCCCGATCACCCCGACCTACCCCGCCGGTGACTGGCGAACCTGGGAAGTGCAGGACCAGCGGTTCGTCGACCAGCGACCGGACGTCCTGACGTTCGTGAGCGCGCCGCTCGATCACGACCTCACGATCACGGGCGAAGTCGCGGCCGACCTGTTCGTGTCCACCTCCGGTACCGATGCGGACATCGTGGTCAAACTGATCGACGTCTATCCGGAGAATGCGCAGCCGAGCGCATGGGACGCCGAGGCCGGGCCCGCGCCCGGGCAGTTTGCGCGCTCCGTGAACGGGTATGAGCTACCGATCGCGATGGAGGTGCGACGTGGCCGGTACCTCAGGAGTTACGAGCATCCCCAGCCCCTCGCCCCGAACACGCCCCTCGAGTGGAAGATCCCGTTACGCGACCGGGACCACGTCTTCCTGAAGGGGCACCGCCTCATGGTGCAGGTGCAATCCACCTGGTTTCCGCTGATCGACCGTAACCCGCAGAAGTTTGTCCCGAGCATCTATGCCGCGACGGCCGCCGACTTCATCAAGGCGACACAGCGCGTCTACTGCGCGCCGGCGCAACCCTCGCACCTCGTGCTGCCGGTGGTGCCGTAGCGGGGATGCTAGAACCGCCGGAACGCCGTCGTGACCGTCGCCCGGCAGTCGTTTTGAAGGACGGGCTCGAGCGTGGCGCAGAGCTCGAGTGCCTGGGTATCCGAGTGGTAGAAATAGAGAAAGTCGAGAGTCGCGCCCTTGACGCAATTCGACCGCTCTTCGCGGCCGATCCCCAGGTTGCAGGTCGCGACCGTACCCGGCACTCGGTTCAAGCTGATCGCCGCGGCGTCCCGCCCCAGGCTTTGGTAGCAGGTGGCGCGGAACGATGGCTCGACACCGCTGCAGAGGGCGAACACCTTGGCGAAATCACCGCGCGTCGCGCCTAGCGCATAGGACGTCTGAATCTCGAAGCACGAGACCTTGTATCGCCGGTCCACCGCGGTGCACGGATAGAGCGGGTCATCGGGTTTCAAGTACCGGCTGAAGTGCCCGCCGTGCTCGCCGTCCACGATCAGGTTCTCCATGAAGACGCCGTTGTGGCAGGCGTCCTGCTCCACCGTGCCCGTGAGACCGTCGCAATCCTTGAGCGCTGCGAACAGGGAGTCGTCGGTCATCGCCATGATGCCGTGTCCCAGGCCGTGCACGCAGTTGTAATACTCGAGTGAGTGACGCTCCTTGCCGGGCACGGCGGCGCACACCGCGTCCAGGTTTGCGAGTAACGACGCGCGCCCGGCTCCCGAGGTGAATCCCTGAAGCACGCCGTGATAATATCCCGAGGCGCAGAAGTCGTCGCCGTGCGCGAACGCTTCCGCGATACCGGAATACTTGGTGAACGCCGCCTGGCCGATGTGGTGTGTGATGGCGTGGCACAGCGTCTCCACGCGCGGATCCGTAGGGTAATGCGCCTTCAAGTCGGCGAACGCCGCGGCCACGCCGGCACGGGCGACGACGGCGCTGTAGTACGCCTCGTAGCATCCGAACGACGGGTCGTGCCTCTCCTGGCAGGTTTGCTGGCGGGAACAGCCGAGGAGGCCACCGGCTACGGCGGCGACCACGACGAGGACGCCGAGAGCCTGCTGCGACCGCGTGACGGTCATCTTGCTGCCGGATCCCTATCCCCAGCCCATCCGTTCCCGGAGCGTCGTGATGTGCGCCGTGTGATGCCGTCCGTGCCATGCGTACTGGGCCAGCAGGAAGTCGACCGTGGGACTGCCCCAATCCGGGTGTCGCACCGTGCGAGCAAAGTCGGTCGGGCCGAGGGTCTCGAGGAACAGCACCCAGCGGCGGTGCAGCGACGCAAGCAGGTCGAGCGAGACGTCGATCGGCGCGCTACGAGCTTCCGGGAGCTCGGCCCAAAGCGTCTCGTCGTACGTCGTGATGGCGGGGGACTCTTCCGTGCAGGCCAGCTTGAAGCGCGCATACGCGTTGAGATGGCTGTCCGGCACGTGGTGGACCACCTGACGCACGGTCCAGCCGCCGGGACGATAGGGTGTATCGAGCTGACGATCGTCGAGTCCCTGCACCGCGCGGCGGAGTCGCTCCGGCGCGGCGGCGATCTGCTCGATGCCCGCGACGCGCTGGGCGGGAGTGAGCGAGGTTGCCGGCTGGAAAGGACCGATCGGGTAACGCAGATCACTCATGCAACACCTCAGCGTGAGCGCGGGGTCCGCTGCCGGGGAATCGGCAGGTTCACGGTGAACGTGGTGCCGCGACGCACGGCCGAATCCACGTCCACCGTGCCGCTGAACATCTCTTCGGTAATCTGACGGACCACCGTGAGTCCCGTGCCCGACCCCGAGCCGAACTCGCGGGTCGTGAAGCCGGGCTCGAAGATCCGCTCCAGCAGCTCGGGGGCGATCCCGACGCCGTTGTCGCGCACGGCGAGGCGCAGGGCCTCGCCAGTCTGCCCGAGGGTGACGACGACCGGCGTCTTCCGCTCCTGCGACGCGGACACGGCGTTGCGAATCAGGTTGGTGAGCACCTGATAAAGGGCGTTCGGGTCGCCCTGGAGGAAGACGCCGCTCACGGTGATGATGCCCTGGAGGGCGACACCGCGCTTGCGGGCGAGCGGCCGCTCCAGCGCCACACAGGAGCGCGCGACCTGCGCCGCATCGAAGCGCTCCGAGCGCGCCAGCCCGCCGCGGGCCCGGTCCTGGATGGAGCGCAGGAACTCGATCGCCTGCTCCATTCCCTCCCCCACGCCGCCCAGCTCCTCCAGGAGTTCACCTCGGAACGTGGCGTCGAGCGACTCGGCCGCCCGCACCAGCTCCACGGACAGGTCCAGGCTCGCGAGCGCCGCCGTGAGCGGGTTGGCCACTTCGTGTGCGATCACACTCGGCTGGCGGATCAGCTCGGCGAGCGCGTCCGGCTCCGCAAGACGCGGACGGGTCGGAGGGCTCGAGGGAGACTGGTCCACGAGGCCGAGGCAGAGACCCGCCAGCTCCAGCGTGATCCGTTCGCGACTGCGGCGCTCCACACCGTCGGGCGGTGGCGCGGCCGGCTGCTTGCGCACCGGGGCCACACACCATTGTCCGCCCCCCCCCCCGCCCCCATCCAGCCGGCACCCCACCCAGCTGCTCCCCTCGATAATCGGCGCGCCCCAGTGGTGCAGCGTGCGGTCCACGTCCAGGGCCGTCTCCTCCGGCACCGGGCTGGCCGCGCTGGTGAGGACGGGGGCGACTTCTGCCCGTGCGGAGACCTGCCACAGCGTGACCGTGCGTCCCTGCAGGGCGACGCTGGCCTGGCGTAACACTTCGCTACGGCGCGCTTGCACCGAATCGGGAACCGTAAGGGTCTCCATCAGAGGGGGAGCAGAACGCGCACGCCCAAAGCTGCACATTCTGCACTCCGCCTCTAGGTTAGTGGCCGCAGGCGCCCTTCGATAGGGCGTTTTTGCGGCACGAACGGGTGGGAATGCGGCATATTCCAGTCGGTCTTCACATCCGAGCCCGCCCATGAGTCCGACCCGACGCTCTCCATCGCTCGACGTCGGCGCGGCGTTGCTCCGGGCGTATTCCGCCAGCGCGCGCGTCAATCAATACCTCGTCGAGCGGCTCCACCCCGCCGTGTGGCGGGCCGACCCGCCGGCGCCGCGGGTCCGCCCCATCGCGGCGCTCGTTGCCCATCTCCACAACTGCGGATTGGTCTATCTGCGGCGGGCGGCCTCGGGCGGGCGCGTTCCCGCTGAGCTCGATCGTTTCCACGTCACGCGGGCCCAAGCGGCCCGCGCGCTCGGCGCGAAACGGAAAGCGGTACTCACGATCGCCGCGGCGGCGCTCGATGGAGCCGGCCGGATCGACGGCTTCCAGTACGACGCCGTCGGCTTTCTCGCGTACTACATGGTGCATGACGGCCATCACCGCGGCCAGATTCTCACGCTGGCGCGCTTGCTCGGTCATCCGGTGAGCATCGAGACGATGTCTGGAATGTGGCAATGGGGGAAGCGAGCGAAAGAGTGAGCTATTCACCGCACTGCCCCGCGAGGCGCTCCCGCTGCTCGGCGGTCGCGACCGATCGCGCTTCACGCAACAGTCCACATCCCTCCCCCTGAATCGGTCCGATGGTCACAGCCATCTCGAACATGCGGAGGGCGCGGGCCGGCGCGCCGCTCGCGAGGTACGCCCGCGGCTCGTAGAACGCGAGCCACACGAAGATCCGAGCCAGCTGACGGCGTGCGCTCGCGGCTTCCAGGCTGTCCCCCCCCCCCGGCTCCACCACCTTCTGCAGCTCCGGGATGCGAAGTTGCTTCGCGAGGGCCTCCGGCGTCGACGGATCGCGCCGTGACCGCTCGCGCTCGAGCGTTTTCTGGAGGTCGAGCCCCTGGCGCTGATCCCGCTCCGCCAGTCGATGGGCTTCGGTCTCGTACCGGGCGACCCTGGGGTCGCCGTGCAGCGCCGCGGCCCGCTCGAGGGCGGCGCGTGCCTCGGGCCAACGGGCGTAGTCGCGCGAAATGGCGTCGTTCAGGCGCATCGCCTCCGCCGCGTGACCCTGCGCCTCCAGCTCCGCCGCGCGGGTGAGCTCCGCGGCGAGGCGCGTGCGCACCCAGCCGGAATCGAGCGCGCGCAGCCCACCCACCATCGCCCGCAGCTCGAACCAGTCCAGGGCATCGCCACACATGCTCGCCGGGGGCCAGCTGTGGGGTCCATCGAACGCGGCGACGCGATACGGCACCCGCGTGGTTCGAAACCGATCCCCCATGGCGAAGACTTCCTCGTAGTTGAAGTCCCGCGTCCCGGCCGCGCCGAACACCGCGAACGTCGAATCGCCCGCGAACGCGATTTCCGGACCTCCGAGCTCGAACCCGAGCGCGCCCCCGTCCGCGATGACGCCCGCTACATGCCCCCGCAGCCTGACGGCGAACTGCAACGACACTCGCGCGGTGCCCGAGAAGCCAGCGAGATACACGCGTGCGGGATCGATCGCCAGTCCCTGCGCGGACGCGAGCATCGCGTTCATGGCGTTGACGTTCGGTTCCGGCGGTCCGTCGCTGAGCGTGTTGTAAGAGCTCATCACGAGCCAGCCGAGTCTCCCGGCCGCGTCCTCGAACAGCTTCTCCGCGAGGAGCGCCCGGCCGCGGGGGTCGAGCACGAAGAGCACCGGCCAGGTGCGCGCGGTCGTGTAGCCCGGCGGCAAGTATAGCGCGTAGGCTTGCGACGTATCGCTTGCCGCCGTGACGCGCTCTTCGAGTCGGCCGGCCGAGCCCTGAGCGGCGATGGAGTCGGGTACGGCGCCGATCGCCGCGCTCGCGGCGAGCACGAGCACGGCGAGTACGTCGCTCATGCTCGCAACGCTAACGCTATTGTGCGACGGAGACGATCCCCACCCGCACGGCGTAACGCACCAGCCCGGCGAGCTCGTGAATGTCGAGCCGTTTCATCACCTGCGCGCGGTGCGTTTCCACGGTCTTGACCGACAGGCCGAGCCGCCGCGCCACTTCGCGCGTCGAGTTTCCGGCGGCGATCAGCTGCAACACCTGCCGCTGGCGCTGGGACAGCTTTCGCAGCGCATCCCGCTGCTTCAGGGCCGCGTCGATCGCCGGGCGGAGGCGCGCGAGATCCGACGTCGCCACGAAGTCGGCGGCTCCCGCCTTGACCGCCTCCGACGCCGGCTCTCCCCACGCGCGCGCGACGAGCAGCAGGGGCGTCTCCGGTCGGCGGGCCTGCGTCATGCGCAGCGCGGCCAGCACCCCGAACCCGCTCGGCGGAAGGCACAGGATCACGTCGGGCGCGAACTCGTCGAGCGCCTTCTCGAAGGGCGCTTCCTCTGCCACCGGCATCACCGTGGCGTCGGGGACGAGAGCCGGCAACGCGTCCGCCAGTTCGGGCATGTCGTTCGCGTCCCCGAGTAGCAGGATGCGCAAATGGGAGGGGTCAGGGTCGCTCATGGCGCACGGGAGATTCCCGAGATCGAGGAGCATGGAGCGGGCCGGGCGTCGGACGGCCGACCAGCTCACGCGTGAGCGCCAGCGGTGAGCGTTGCGCCACCGCCATGTGGCGGCCTGTTCTACACCGGTCGTCCGGACGCCGCGATGCATCCGTAAAGCGCTGTCAGGACGTATTATTGTGCATGCGGACCCTACCCCGGGCGCTGATGGCGCCGTCACCTTGAGGCTATGAATCTCCCATCCACGAGGACTACACTCGCGTTAGCGCTGATCGGTGTGCTGGCGTCGGTGCCGCGCGTGGGCGTCGCGCAAGACGCGTCGAAAGGATGGAATCCGATGCACTTCAAGAAGCTGAGTGACGCCGAGCTCAAGAAGACGCTCACGCCACTCCAATACGATGTCACCCAGCACGAGGGGACGGAGCCCCCGTTCCGGAACGAGTACTGGGACAACCACCGTGCGGGCATTTACGTAGACGTCGTTTCCGGCGAGCCGCTCTTCAGCTCGCTCGACAAGTACGAGTCCGGCACGGGCTGGCCGAGCTTCACCAAGCCGCTCGACGCCGGCAACGTGCGCGAGAAGGTCGATCGCTCGTCGTTCATGTCGCGCACGGAAGTGCGGTCGGCGCACGGCGACTCTCACCTCGGGCACGTGTTCGACGATGGCCCGCCCCCGAGCGGGTTGCGATACTGCATGAACTCCGCCTCGCTCCGCTTCATTCCGGTCGATCGCCTGGCCGCGGAAGGGTACGGACAGTACCTCCCGCTGTTCCAGCACGCCGCCGCGAAGGACACGACCAAGGACTGAACAGCGGGGAATCGGACGATCCCTGAGCGTCAGACCCGACCCACGCGCAGGGCGAGGGGCCAGCGGACGGTGCGCACCCGCTCCGCTGGCCCCCACGCGTGGGCGAGCGCCCGGCGGAATGTCTCGACCGGCCCCTTCCCGGCTGCCTGCTGAAGCGCCCAGACCGCGGACCACGTCCCCACGTATCCGATCACGTCCGCGAAGCGCCAGTCGAGCCGGATCTCGAGGTTGGGCGCGGGGGGCGGGGGGAGCTCCTCGAACGGGAAGTACAAGGAGCGGTAGCCCTCATCCACCTGCCGCCGCTCGGGGGGCCAGTGCGCGCCGAGCACATCGTGATAGAACGGTCGGATGATCGCGTCCACACCGGGGTCCACGGTCATCACGCCATAACTGATGAGTGCGACGATGCCGCCGGGCCGCGCCACGCGGCGGACCTCGCCGTAGTACGACGGGAGATCGAACCAGTGAGCGGCCTGGGCCGCGGTCGCCAAGTCCACGACGCGATCCGCGAGGCCGCTCGATTGTGCGGGCGCGCAACTGTAGGAAACCCCCGGATGGGCGGTCGCACGCGCGATCTGCTCGCCGCTCGCATCCGTAGCCCATACGCGCTCGAACTGGCCGGCCAGGAGAACGGAGAGCTGCCCTGAGCCGCAACCCGAGTCCCATGCAAGGCGGCGCGCGGGCGCGAGTCCCGCGAGATGGTCCACCAGCGCCGATGGGTAGGACGGACGATGCGCCGCGTACTCGGCCGCGACCTCCGAGAAGTGATCCCTGAAACCGCTCCTCCCCTCCGGGGCAGTCACAACACGAGCTCCCAGATCTCGGCGACGAGCGATTTCCCGAAGCTGTGATGGCGCTCGGTGCGGCCCAGACGGAATCCGGCGACCCGGTACAGCCGCCGCGCCGCCTCGAGCTCGCTTTGGGTCCACAGCACGACCTTCCGGTAGCCCGCCTGGCGAGCGAAGCGCACGCATTCACCCACCAGCCGGCTTCCGACTCCCGCTCCGCGCGCGGCCGGCTCGACCAGGAGCAGGCGGAGCTGCGCCACGGTCGGGGATTTCTTTGCCAGGAACACGCAGCCGAGGATGTCTCCGTCTCGCTCGGCGATCCAGCACCGCTCGCGCCTCGCGTCGTAGCGTCGGACGAAGCGTCCGACGATCTCGGCCACGAGGCCCTCGAACTCCGCGTCGTAGCCGTACTCCCGCGCGTACAGCGCTCCGTGGCGGTGCACGATCCATCCAAGGTCTCCCGGCTGCGGCGGACGGACGACGTAGGGGCTCGGCCGAGGGTCCCGCTCGCCCAAGAGCTGCTGGATGGTTTGCATCGCCCCGACGACGCGGCCCTGCTCGCCGCCCGAGAGCCCGGCGAGCATCGCCGCGACCTCTTCGTGCGAGCGGGCGTCGAGCGGCGCGAACGCTTTCTTGCCGTGTGCCGTGAGGGCGAGGTGACTCCGCCGACCGTCGGTCGGGGAGCGCGTCTTGACCACCAGACCGCGCTTCTCGAACCCGCGCAGGATCCGACTCAGGTACCCGGCGTCGAGCCCCAAGTCGCGTCCCAGCTCCGTGGCGGTCGGCCGGTCGCGGTGCGCCAGCTCGTACAGCACCCGGACTTCGGTGAGCGAGAACGGGCTGTGATAGACGCCCTCGCGCAGCACGCCGATCTTGCTCGTGTAGAACCGATTGAAGCGGCGGACGGCTCCCACGCGCCGTTCCAACCCGTGCGTCGCCATCGCGCCAATGTCCCGAATATACTTGACTCTGTCAAGTACTTCATTGGCCCCGCGACCTGTTTAGATTCCCGCTCACGCACATGGCCGACCACGCGCCCCCTACCCCCACCCCCACCCCCGCCCCCGGCCGGCCGCCCCGGAAGACGATCTCACCGGGTGCGTGGCAGGAGGCCCGGGGCCTGGTGTATGCGCACCGGCACCGGCTTTCGCTCGGGCTCGTGCTGTTGCTGGTGAACCGGCTGGCGGGCCTCGTACTCCCCTCCTCGTCCAAGTGGCTGATCGATACCGTGATCACCAAGCACCAGCCGGAGCTGCTCCCGCGTCTCGCGCTCGCGGTGGCCGGGGCCACCTTGGTCCAGGCGATCACCGGATTCGGCCTGTCGCAGATCCTCGGCGTCGCCGCGCAGCGGGCCATCACCGACATGCGGCGGACCGTGCAGGCCTACGTGCTACGCCTGCCGATCAGCTACTTCGACTCGACCAAGAGCGGGATTCTCATCTCGCGCATCATGACGGACGCTGAGGGTATCCGGAACCTGGTCGGCACGGGTCTCGTGCAGCTCGTGGGTGGGCTCCTGACGGCGGCGCTCGCGCTGGGCGTGCTCTTCTACCTCAATTGGCGGCTCACGGTGATCGCCATCCTCATCCTCGCCTGCTTTGGAGGCGGGATGGCCTACGCGTTCACCAAGCTCAGGCCGCTGTTTCGGGAGCGGGGCAAACTAAACGCCGACGTCACGGGCCGGCTGGGAGAGACGCTGGGGGGCATCCGGATCGTGAAGGCATACCGGGCGGAGCGGAGCGAGCGCCTCGTGTTCACACGCGGGGCCAACACCCTGTTCCGGAACATCGCTACGACCATGACCGGCATCTCAGCGGTCGGGGCCTTCGCCACGGTCATCATCGGCGCCATCGGCATCCTGATGATCGTCGAGGGCGGGCATGCGATCATCTCGGGCGCGATGACCCTGGGTGATTTCTTCATGTACGGGGTGTTCATCGGTATGGTAGCCCTCCCGCTGATCAACATCGCGTCGATCGGGACGCAGATCACGGAGGCCTTCGCGGGACTCGACCGCATTCGCGAGATCCGCCGGCTGGTGACCGAAGATGCCGAGGACGGTGAGCGCGCGGCGCTCGACGGCGTGCGGGGGGAGGTCGCCTTCGAGAATGTCACCTTCGAGTACACGCCGGGGACCGACGTGCTGAAGGGTGTCTCGTTCCACGCAGCCGCCGGCTCGACCACCGCGCTGGTCGGCTCGTCCGGCGCGGGCAAGAGCACGCTCATCAGCCTGGTCCTGACGTTCAACCGGCCGAAAACGGGCCGGATCCTGGTCGACGGCCGGGACCTCGCCGGGCTCCGGCTCGGCGACTACCGCCGCCAGCTCGGCGTCGTGCTCCAGGACAATTTTCTGTTCGACGGGACGGTCGCCGAGAACATCGCGTTCGCCAAGCCGCACGCGACGCGCCGGGAAATCGAAGATGCCGCCCGCATCGCCCACTGCGACGAGTTCGTGCGCCGCTTCGAGAAGGGCTACGACACGGTCGTGGGGGAGCGGGGCGTGAAGCTGTCCGGCGGTGAGCGCCAGCGCGTCTCGATCGCCCGCGCGATCCTTGCCAATCCGCGCATTCTGATCCTCGACGAGGCCACGTCCAGCCTGGATTCCGAGAGCGAGGCGGCCATCCAGGACGGCCTGCGCACGCTACGGCACGGTCGCACGACGTTCGTGATCGCGCACCGTCTCTCCACGATCCGCAGCGCCGATCAGATCCTCGTCATCGAGGGCGGCCAGATCGTCGAGCGCGGCACACACGCCGAGCTCCTCGCCCGGCACGGCCGCTACCGCCAGCTGTACGACAAACAGTACCGCTTCGAGCAGGACCGATTCGTGAACCCCGGCGAAGACTTCACGCCCGAGCCCGAGACCGCGGCTCCCCCCGTCCCCCTGACGCCGCCGGGTCGCCTGTAGCTCGACGTCGCCGGCGCCACTCTGGCGCTCTCGCCCGGTTCGTCCTACCGTAGTGCATGCCGCTGATCGACACGAATCACGGGCGCGCCGCCCTGGTGGTGCTGCTGCTCGGGGCCGCGCTGCTC
>DASZCN010000036.1:0-3019 GCA_035943095.1 Gemmatimonadales bacterium
CACTATGTCTACACATCCGTGGGATCGGCGGACAAGCAAACGGGTGTCCCGCATTTCGACAACAAGTGGCGTATCGAGGAAACCGTGCGCGGCCTCCGCTTCCCGTCGCATGTGATCCTGCGTCCGGTCTTCTTCATGGAGAACCTGGTGGCGCCCTTCAGTCTCCGGGGCTCCACTCTCGCCTGGGCGCTCGGGCCAGCCACGAAGCTACAGATGATTGCGGTGGACGACATCGGCTGGTTCGGTGCGCGCGCGTTCACCGACGCCGCGGCCTTGAACCGCCGCGAGATCGATCTCGCCGGTGACCTACGAACGATGCCGGAGGCGGCGGAGATCCTGACGCAGGCGCTGCGTCGGCCGATTACGTACGCGCAGACCCCAATCGAACAGGTCCGGCAGTACAGCGAGGATACGGCCTTGATGATCCAGTGGTTCGAGCGCGTGGGCTACAGCGCCGACATCCCTGCCCTGGAACGCGAGTTCGGCCGCGCGCTCACGAAGCTCCCCGACTGGGCGCGCCGCCGCGCATGAATAGATCACGAAAGCGAGAGACCTGTGACTCCGACACCCGAGAATAGAACGCACCCTGACCTCCTCAAGGACCGGGTCGCCAAATCCCCTTGGTTGGAGATACATCCGCTCAGCGAGGGAGATTCGGTCGCGGCAGCCGCTTTGCGAGCGGCTGTGGCACCCTTCAAAGGCAAGCTCGAGGGCACGGCTGGCCGCGGTCCGTTCAATGAGATCATGGAACGGGTCGCTGTCCCACAAGGTGTAACCTTTGAAGCCGCGACCGTTGGAAGGATATCGGGGTGGTGGGCCAAGCCGCCGCAGGGCACAACGAGGGCCGCGATCGTTCACGTCCATGGCGGTTGGTTCAACCTGGGAACGGCCCGGGCGTACCGGAACTTCGTCGGCCATGTTGCTTTGAGCGCCGGCACCGATGCTTTCATACCTGAGTACCGGCTCGCTCCCGAGCATCCGTTTCCTGCGGCTGTTCGGGACCTCGAAGCATGCTATCGCGGCCTGCTTGACCAGGGAATCACCAATGTCGCCCTTACAGGCGACTCGGCTGGAGGCGACCTGGCTCTGGTGCTTCTGTCAACCGCATCCGCGGACGCTTCCAGCCACGCCGTCGCCCCGGTGGGCGCGGTGGTATTCTCTCCGATAACTGACCTCGCGCTTACAAGCGAGAGCTTTGATACGCGAGCGGAAGCGGAGCTGTACTTCACCAGAGTCCAGGTGGCCGGGCTCGTCCGGTCCTATCTGGGCGGAACCGACGCGACGAATCCCCTGGCCTCGCCTCTCTACGCTGATTTGACGGGTCTGCCTCCAATCCGCATTCACGTTGGAGACGACGAAGTGTTACTCGACGACTCGCGCCGCTATGCAGAGAATGCCGTCGCGGCCGGCGTCGATGCCAAGCTGGACATTTGGATGGGAATGCCGCACGGGTTCGTCACCAATGTCGGCGGATTCGACGCCGCTACCCGGGCGCTCACGGCAAGCGGAGCATTTCTAACCGAGCGACTGAGGAGCGCGGCCCGATGATTTGGCCTCCGTCGTCAGCCAAGGAAGACACGAAATGAGGCTGCAACGCGTGTCGTCTCTGACGTTTTGGCTGAGCCTGCCCATTCCCGTCGCCGCACAAGGCGTGCAGGTCGGGTCCACGCCTTACCCAACGGTGACGGACGAACGGCTCCAGCATCCGGATGCGGGCGACTGGCTGATGTATCGGCGTACCTACGATGGCTCCGGCTTCAGTCCGCTGAGACAAATCACCGGGCGCAATGTCGCGAAGCTATCCCTTGCCTGGTCGCTCAATACGGATCAGGTCGAGGCCCATGAAACGACGCCAATCGTAAACCACGGGCGGATGTTCATCACTACGCCCGGCAATAACGTCATCGCACTGGATGCCACGACCGGCACTCAGCTGTGGCGCTATGTGAAGAAGTATCCCGACGGTCTGTTTCAGCTGCACCCGACCAATCGCGGGGTGGCGCTCTACGGTGACCGGGTTTACATGGCAACCACCGATTGCGAACTCGTAGCTCTGGATGCCGCCACGGGCAAAGAGGCCTGGACGGTCCAGATCGATGATTACAAGACTGGCTGCTACGCGACGCTGGCACCGCTCGCGGCGCGCGGCAAGATCCTCGTCGGGTACTCAGGGGGAGAATTCGGCGTCCGCGGCTCCGTAAGCGCCTTCGACGCCGAGACCGGCAGGCGCATCTGGCGCACCTACACCGTGCCCGCGACCGATGAGCCGGGCGGGTCGACGTGGCCGACCGATGCCTACAAGCGCGGCGGCGCCTCGATATGGATCACCGGCGTGTTCGATCCCGCTGCGAACATCACCTACTGGGGCACCGGCAATCCGGCGCCGTGGATTGCCGACGATCGTCCGGGCGACAACCTGTATTCGGACGCCACGCTGGCGCTCGACATCGAGACCGGCACGCTGAAGGGCTATCACCAGTACACGCCGCACGATTCGTGGGATTGGGACGAAGTGTCGGCGCCGCTGTTGATCGACACGGAAGTCGACGGCAAGCCGGTCAAGACGGCGACCCATGCCGGCCGCAACGGGTACCTCTGGATTCTCGATCGCGATCAGGGACGGCTCACGTTTCTGCACGCATATCCGTTCTCGAATAACAACGTGTTCACATCGATCGACAGGACGACGGGGAGACCGGTCATCGATGAATCGAAGCGTCCCGGTGCGACGCAAGACGGCGCGTTCTGCCCCAGCATCGGCGGTGGCAAGGACTGGGTCCCCGAGGCGTGGAGCCCGCAAACGAAACTCCTCTACGTCCCCGCCAACAACAACCTCTGCGGCTTTCTCCCGAAGGGTGTCGTGCCGAAGCTTGACGCGCGCGGATTCTATGTCGGATACGAAGTGGAAAGCATCTTCGGGTCGGTTCGCACCAGCGCGGGTGCCGCCGATCATCTCGGCGAGCTGCAAGCCTGGGACTTGAATACAGGCAAGCGCGTCTGGCAGCACAACTTCAAGACC
>DASZCN010000037.1:0-80045 GCA_035943095.1 Gemmatimonadales bacterium
ATGTCGTTCACGTCGACGAACGCGCGCCGCTTCCCGCCGGCTCGAGCGAACGCGAGCAGGTTCGCCGTGATGCGCCCGATGCGGGTCGCTTCATCGTAGATCATCTGCAGCATCTCACTCTGATCCGGCTTCAGCTCCTCCAACAGCAGGGTTTGGGCGAAGCCGGAGATGATCGCCGCCGGGTTGTTGATCTCGTGCGCCACCCCGCTCACGAGCTGGCCCATGGCCGCGAGCTTCTCGGCCTGTTGAAATTGGGACTCGCTGCGTCGCTGGTCGGTGACGTCGCGAACGAGCACGAGCACACGCGTGATACCACTGCTTTCCCGAATTGGGGCGTAGTGAGCGGCCGCGACCCCCTGGCTGCCGTCCGCACGCACGAACGGAACGTCGAGCCGTTGCACGTCGCCGTGGAACGCCGCCGCGAGCTTTTCTCGGACCGTCGCCGCCGCACCCGGCGCGAGAAAGTCGAACAGGTTGCGATGCTCCGCCGGCCCGACCAGTGCGCCGATCGTGCGCGTCGGCCCGTTCGCCTCGAGGATACGTCCCTCGCGATCCACCACGACGATCGCGTCGGGCACGGAGTCCATCAGCAAACGCAGATTGCGCTCCGCCGCGGCGGTGGCGGCGAGGGAGTTCATCAGCGAGCGGGTTTGGGCGGCGACTTCGTCCTCGAGGAGCTGCGTGTACCGCCAGTCCGCGCGGAGCGAGTGCGTGAACCGCCAGGCGATGACCATGACGGCGAGGGCGATCAGGATCGCGGCCCCCGCGTCGGCCTCGGGCGAAACGGACCGCGACACCGCGACCGCGGCGATGCCGGCCAGCCCGATCACCACCGCCGTGACCCGCGCGACGTGGCCGGAAACGGCTGGGGCGCCGGCCTCGGCGGCCGAGGAGCGGGCCGGCGCGAGTGCCGCGGCACTGGCGAGGAGCAGCAACCCGGCGTCCCATCCCAGGTCGACCAGTCCTCCGGGGTGGAAGGTTCCTCGCAACGTCGCCATTGCGTACACCGCGTTCGTCACGCACAGCACGGCGAGGGCGGACACGACACCAATGGTCCGCGTCTGGACGCGCGTGTGGCGCACCGTCTCGACCAGAATCGCCCACAGCACCGCGATCCCGCCAACAGACCACGCGATGCTCGTCAGAAGGGGGGAAAGGCGGCTCCCAGTCTCGAAGAACGGCTTGAGGAGGAACTCGTAGGCGAGCGCGGCGGCCGTGAGCGTGACCAGCACCGTATCGATCAATAGACCGGCGTCGAAACGGCGTCGCGGCTCCGCGCCCACCAGCTTGGTCACCGCGACGAGGAAGCAGACGTACACGCTCAGGTAGCCGGCATCCGCGAGCGACGGATAGGGCAGGGGAGCGCGGGCCACGAGCTCGTAGAAATCCCGCACTAGCTGGCCTGCCAAAAAGAGCCCGCAGCCGGCGCCCATCCACTGCCAGGCGCGGCGTTGATCGGGTGCTGGATGGCGACGCGCCGCGATGGCGCAGCACACGGCCCCGTAGAGCGCCGCCCAGGTCCACGACACGTCGGCGATCGCCCCACGCGTCGCTCGGTCCTCGGGGGAGAGGAGATACGCCAGGGCCATCGCCACGAACGAGCCAGCGGCGATCGACACCAGCGCACGCGTCTGCCGGTCGAGGGGTGGCACGGGCGGCCTTCGCGCTAACCTAACGGCGGGCGCGTCGGGTCGCGAGGGTATTCGTCCCGGGCCCGGGGCTAGCGGGCGTGCAGGATGGCCCGGCGCGCCGCGGGCACGCGCTGGCGCGGGCGCACGCTTTCCCAGATCTCTCGGTTCAGCTCTACCTCATCCGCGGCGTCCGCCTCGGCGAGATCGGCCTCGGGAATGCGCGAGCGAAACGCGCGGGGATTGAGCTCGCCCAGCGGCCACACACTGGGCAGGTGGGTGAAAGACGTGGTGTCGGGTCGTCTCGAGAATGCATTCCAGAGGGGCGTCGCCGCAGCGTCGTACTGGCTGAGCGGGGCGAGTCCGAGAATCTGCTCGATGGAAAGCACCACGGATGCGGTCGTGTAGAACGTGCTGTCCACGACGCCGCGCTGGGCGTACGGCGACGCGACGAGCAGCACCGAGCGATGGGCATCGACGTGGTCCGGGCCGTTCTGCGCGTCGTCCTCCAGCACGAAGACCGCCAGGGACGGCCAGGTGGGCGACCGAGACAGGCGCTCCACGATCTGGCCAAGGGCGAGGTCGTTGTCCGCGACCATGGCCCGCGGCGTGGGGCGGCTGCCGCGGCGACCGTAGGTGTGATCGCGTGGCAGCCACATGATCACCAGGTCCGGAAAGAGATCCTGCGCGTCCCAGCTCCCGACCGAGTCGGCGAAGAGGCGCGCGCGGGTCGTGTCGGAGATCGTGAGGACGAACCCGGGAAAGTTCTTGACCGTGATGTCCCGGAGGCTAGCGATGTTGGTGCGGGCGGGTTCGTCGGCGGTCGAGTCCTGCTCGTCTGATTCCGTCTTCTCCCCGAAGTTCACCACCCGGAGCCCCTTCCGCAGGGCGGCGTCCCAGAGGTATGAGCCGTGCGGGTTCACGAGGTCCTCGCCCGAGTTCAGGTCCCACTGGCGGCGATCGGAATAGATCTGCGGCCAGGTCTTCTCGTTGTACTCGCCCGCAAACGCGCGGTCGGTCCACTCGTGGCCGTTGGCGGACACCTCGCCGTTCACATAGAAGTTGTCGAACAGGACCCACCGGCGGGCGATCAGGTGCGCGTTCGGGGTGACCGAATCGTTGAAGATCGCCAGACCCGGGTCGCCGTTCCCGCGCGCCTCGTCGCCGAACACCTGATCGTACGTCCGGTTCTCCCGGATGATGTAGACCACGTGCTTCAACTCCGGCGCACGGTCGGCCAACCGCACCGCCGGCCGGATCTGCGCGTTCGAAAACGGGCTCAGCGCGTACACCTGGCGCGTGTACCGTGCGAGGGTGGCCGCGTCGGGGACCGGCACGATCGACACCGAGCCGGCGACGACATCCGCGATGTATTTCCCATCGGCGTTGGCGCCGGAGCCGTTGCCTTTGCCGTTCGCCACGAAGAGCGTGCGCCCGTCCGTCGAGGCGGCGACCGCCGTGGGATACCAGCCGACCGGGATGAGCCCGGCGACCCGCATCTCCCGACGCTCGATCCGGACCACCGCGACGGCGTTGTTGCCCGCCATGGCGACGTAGAGCGTCCGGCGATCAGGGGAGAGCGCGAGGGCGTTGGGATCGCTCCCGACGGGTGCATGTGGGGCCAGAGCGACGGTGAGCTGCTCGCGCACCTCTCCGGTCGCGAGCTCCACGCGGGCCACTCCGTTCGCGCCGGCCAGCGCGGCGAACAGCTCCGAGCCCGAGAGCGCGAGCGCCGAGGGATGTGGGCCCACGGAAAGGGAGAGTCGGACCGTCGGATGGTCGGACAGATCGATGACCGAGACGGTCGAGTCGCCCCAGTTACTCACGTACACATGCGCCGAGTCGGCCACCGCCGTATATGGACGGTGCCCGACTGCCACGGCGGCGCGCCGCTCGAGCGACGCGGCGTCGACGAAGTAGACCGAGTCACTCAGATTGCCGACCACGGCGACCCACCCCTGGCGGGGCAGCAGCGCGATGCCGGCGGGAAACAGCTTGGCGCCGGAGTCGGCCAGCGCGACGCTGTCCGCCTTCCAGGTGGCGCCACCCTGCCAGGTGAAGCGGTACACGCGGTTGGTCGCGCCGCCGCTCGCCCAGACCGTGTCGCGCCAGTCGCGGCCCGATCGCGCCAAGCCGAGCCACGCGGCAGGCAAGGGCGCCCTCCACACCACTCGCGCCTGCGCGGCGTCGATGCGCGCGAGGCCATTCTCACCGTGGCCGTTGTAGCTCACCAACGCGGAGCCGTCGGATAGTGTGACGAGGCCGAGCGGCAGCGTCCCGACGGGCACGGACTTCCCCGCCGGTCGGATCCGCCAACCCGAAGGGAGCAGCGTACTACCATCTCGCAACGGACCGGGAACGAGGCGGCTCGCGACGAGCGCGAGACCGGCGAGAGCCGGCAGGGCGAAGAGGGATCGAGCGCGCATGCCGCAAGATATCCGGCTCGCGGGAGCGGCGTCATCCCCTTAGCCTTTAGGCGGCATGACCGGCCTGATCTTTCATCTCATTCCCCATACCCATTGGGACCGTGAGTGGTATCTGCCGCGCGCCGCATTCCAGGCACGGCTCGTGGCGGCGCTGGACGAGGTGATCGAGCGGCTGCAGGGCGCGTCGGCGTATCGCAGTTTCCTGCTCGACGGCCAGACGGTGCTGGTGGAGGACTACCTGCGCGCTCGACCCGAACGCGAGCCGGATGTGCGGGCGCTCGTCAAGACCGGTCGCTTGCAGCTTGGACCGTGGTACGTGCTCCCCGACGAGCAAATCCCTTCGGGCGAGGGCCTGATCCGGAACCTGCTGCTCGGCGCGGCCGATGCCGACCGCCTCGGCGGCCGTCTCGACGTGTTCTATTCTCCCGACGCGTTCGGTCATCCGGCGGTGGCGCCGACCTTGGCGCGCGAGTTCGGCATCCGATACGGCGTCGTGTGGCGTGGGCTCGGTGGCGAGCCGGGGCAAGAGCGCGATCTGTACCGCTGGACCGGGCCGGATCGCAAAGAGATTCTCCTGTGGCATCTCCCTCCAGCGGGTTACGAAATCGGGGCCGCGCTTCCAGCGGACGGCGAGCGCCTGTTCACGGCCTGGGCTCCGATCCGCCGGGCGCTCGTCCAGCGTGCCGCCGGGAAACACATCCCCGTGTTCATCGGTGCCGACCACCACGCTCCGCACCCCGATGTCCCGCGGTTGCGCGACTTGCTCGCGGAGCTCGACCCGCAGAGCGCGTTTCGCGTCTCACGGCTCGACGAATTCTTCCAGGCAGCCACGGAAGGCGCGAAGCCCGCGCTGCTCGACGGGGAGCTGCGCTGGTCCTATCGCTATGCCTGGACGCTTCAGGGGGTGCACGGCACGCGCGCGCCGCTCAAGCGGCGCTATAGCGCGGCCGAGCTCACCCTCGCGCGTGTGGCGGAGCCGCTGGCGGCGCTGGCGCGTCGCTGGGGGGGCCGTGACCGGCGGCCCGTGCTCGAGCTCGCCTGGCGAGCGCTCGTACACTGCCAGTTTCACGATACCATCGCCGGCTGTACGAGCGACGCGGTCGCGCGGGCCGTCGAGGAGCGCCTCGCGAATGTCGAAGCGTTGGCCGCGGAGCTGGTTCGCGGCAGCGTGTACGATCTCGTGCGCCACGATCCCGACGTGGCGCGCGAGCGCGCCGCGGCGGCCACGCCGACGCTGGTCCTGTGGAACGCCGCGTCGCGTCCGCGCCGTGGCGTGACGATCGCCGACGTCACGCTGTTCCGGCGCGACGTGCCCGTCGGTCCTCCTGGGAACCAGGCGCCGCGGGAGGGACCTGGGTACCGTCCCTTCACCCTCGTGTCCGCGGATGGCCGCCCCGTGGCGGTCCAGGTCCTGGACCGTCGCGTGGGAACGGAGCGACTCGATGCAGCGCGCCACTACCCGGATCAAGACGAGGTCGATCAGGTACGGATCGCGTTCCGGGCGCCAAGCGTGCCGGGGCTCGGGCTCGCCCGATTGGGACTGTCGGTGCCGATAGGGGGAAGGGGCGCCACGCGTGCTGAACCTTCGGGCGAGGGCGCCTCGGTGCGAGGAGGGAAGGGGGGACGCTCCCTCGTGAACCATTGGATCGAGGTCTCTCTCGAATCGACCGGAGCGCTCGCGCTGCGCGACCGGCGTAGCGGGCAGCGATTCGCCGACCTGCTGCGCATCGAGGACTCAGGCGATGCCGGCGACGCGTACACGTACTGCCCGCCGGCGGGCGATCGGCTCCTCAAGGCGAACGGGCCGGTCGCAGTCCGGCGGCTCGCGGCGGGACCGCTCGTCGCAGCTCTCGAGGCTCGCTTCCAGGTCGGAGCGCGGGTTGGGGTTCGGCTGGTCACCATGGTGCACGCGGATAGCCCGGTGGTGCGCTGCATCGTCGAGGTCGAGAACCGCGCTGGCTGGCACCGGCTCCGCGCGCGGTTTCCGACGGGCCTCGCCGGGACGACGGCAGTGGCGGGAGGCGCGTTCGGGGCGGCCGCCCGGCCACCGGTGGTCGCCGATCCGCACGAGTATCCGCTCGAGGCACCGGTGCGCACCGCCCCAGCGCACCGATTCGTCGCCGCGGCGAGCGGAGCCCGCGGACTGGCGATACTCGCGCCGGGCTTCTTCGAGTACGAATGGACGCCACGCGGGGACCTGGTGCTGACCCTGCTCCGCGCGGTGGGCGAGCTGTCCCGCGGAGACTTGCCGACGCGCCCCGGCCACGCGGCCTGGCCCACCCCCGCGCCGCTGGCGCAGGCGCTGGGCACCAGTCGCATCGAGCTCGCGCTCGTGCCCGTGTCCCGAACCGAAATCGACCGGGGCGACGCGCTGCCGGCGTTGTGGGAAGACTCGTTCCTCCCGCTTCGTGGATTCTGGCTGCGCGATGCCGTGGACTTGACCCCGGCACCGGTCGACATCGCGCTCGAGGGATCGGGGCTCGTGCTCTCGGCGGTGAAGCCGGCACAACAGGGATCGCCCATGGTCCTGCGCTGCTACAACGCGACCGACCGCAAAGCGGCGGGCGCGTGGCGATTCGGCGAGGGGGTCAAGAGCGCGCACCGCGTGCGAGCGGACGAGCGGGAGTCGGTGGCGTTGGTGCTGGAAGGTCGAGGAAAAACGGTGCGGTTCGCGGCGGAGCCGCATGAAATCGTCACGATCCTGGTGACCTGAACATGAACGAACATCGCATCACGACCCGAAAAAGCGCGCGCTACTACACGCTCGGCCCAGCGGACTCATCGGCCCGTGAAGTCTGGTTCGCGTGCCATGGTTACGCGCAGCTGGCCGGCCGCTTCCTCGAGAAGCTGCGCGTGCTCGACGACGGGCACCGACTGCTCGTCGCTCCCGAGGGGTTGTCGCGGTTCTACGTGAGCGAGAGTCCCGCCGAGCGGCGCGTGGGTGCGTGCTGGATGACGCGCGAGGACCGGCTAGCCGAGATCGAGGACTACGTGCAGTATCTCGACGCCGTGTATGCCGCCGTCTTCGCCGAGCTGGATCGCGAGGGCGTGACGGTGCACGCCCTCGGCTACTCTCAGGGCGCGGCGACAGTCAGTCGATGGGCGGCGATGGGCACCGCCCGGGTCGAGCGCGTCGTGCTCTGGGGTGGTGAGTTGCCGCCGGACCTCGATCTCTCCAAAGAGCCTGCCGCCGGGCGGCTGCGGGCCGGTCGACTCACGTTCGTATACGGTCGTTCGGACGAGTTCATCACGCCGAAAGTGGTCAAGGCCACGAAACAGCGTCTCGAGGAGCACAACATTCCGTACCGCGAAGTCCCGTTCGACGGCGGGCACGAGCTGAGTCCCGCCGTGCTGACGGAGCTGGCCGCCTCATGACGCCGCGCCTCCACTCGCTCGACGCGTTTCGCGGGCTGACCATCGCCGGCATGCTCCTCGTGAACGACCCCGGCAGCTGGTCGTACGTGTATCGCCCGCTCGACCATGCGGAATGGAATGGCTGGACGCCCACCGATCTCATCTTCCCGTTCTTCCTGTTTATCGTCGGCATCTCGCTCACGCTCTCGTTCTCACGCCGCATGGACCAGGGGGCCAGCCCTCGGGATCTGCTTCGCAAAGTCGCAAGCCGCGCCGGCATCATCTTCGGGCTCGGGTTGCTGCTGAACGGGTTTCCGCACTACGACCTGGCGACGATTCGGGTCATGGGCGTGTTGCAGCGGATCGCCCTCGTCTATCTCGCGACGGGCATCTTGTATGTCACCACCGGAGAGCGGTCGCAGCGGTGGATCGTCGTCGGGCTGCTCGTGGGTTACTGGGCAGTGATGACGCTCGTCCCGGTGCCGGGATTTGGCGCCGGGATCCTCGAGCGGCAAGGCAACCTCGCCCAATACGTGGACCAGGTGGTCCTCGGGGCGCACCGCTGGAAGCCGGATTGGGACCCCGAAGGGATCATGAGCACGTTTCCGGCGATCGCGACGTGCCTGCTCGGCGTCATGGCGGGTCGCTGGCTGCGGGCGGACCGGACGGAGGTCGAGAAGGCCCTCGGGATGTACGTGTGGGGCGTGCTCGCCATGCTGGCCGGCGTGGCGTGGAGCATATGGTTCCCGATCAACAAGAACCTGTGGTCGAGCACCTACGTGCTCTTCACCGCCGGGTTCGCCCTCGTCCTGCTCGCGACGATCTATTACGTGGTTGACATCCGGGGAAGCGACCGCTGGGCGTGGCCGTGGTACGTCTTCGGCACGAACTCGATCCTCGCGTTCGCGGCGTCGGGCCTGCTTGGCCGGATCCTGCTGGTGTCGAAGGTGGCGCAACCGGACGGGTCGACCGTGTCCCTGTACACCTGGATCTACGAGCACGGGTTTGCGAGCTGGGCGGGGCCGATGAACGGATCGCTGGCGTTCGCGCTCGCGTACGTCGCCCTGTTCCTTGGGGTAATGGCCGTCCTGTATGAGAAAAAGTGGTTCGTGAAAATCTAGGCGCCTCTGGTCGCCGGGTTGAGTGCATCTTGCAGCGCATCTCCCAACAGCGTGCACGCGACCACGACGAGCACGAGGGCGAGACCGGGCGCGGTGGCCACCCACGGTGCGTTGACGAGGGTATCGCGTCCTGACGCGATCATGTTCCCCCACGATGGCGTAGGTGGCTGGACGCCGAGGCCCAGGAACGAGAGCCCTGCCTCGAGCATGATCGCTTGCCCGAGTCCCAAGGCCGCGGACACGATGACTGGCGTCAGCGCGTTGGGAACGATGTGGCGTGCGAGGACGCGGGCCTGGGAGAGGCCCAGCGCGACTGCGCCCTCCACAAAAGGGCGGGCGGCGAGCGAGCGTACCTCTCCCTGCACCAGGCGGGCGACGGACATCCAGCCCGTGAGGCCGAGCACCAGGATGACGAGCCCCGCGCTCGGTCGCGCGAGGGCCGCGAGCAGCAGGACCAGGACCACGCGCGGGACGGCGATGGTGAAGTCTGTAGCGGCGAGGAGCACGACCCGCGGCGTGCCGGGCCAATAGCCGGCCGCGGCGCCGACCACCAGGCCGATCGCCACTGAAAGCAACACGGCCACGCCTCCGACCACGAGCGACACGCGGGCACCGTACACCAGACGCGTCCACACGTCGCGCCCAAAGCGGTCGGTGCCGAGCGGGTGAAACGCGCCGGCATGGTCGGTCGAGAGGGGCGGTTGAAATCGCGTGGCGACCACATCATGCTGGGCGGCCGGTGCGCCGGTCGTGATCAGCGGCGCCGCCGCGCCGGCCCCGCAGACCAGGGCGAGGACGGCGACGCCGAACACCGCGCGCCGGTCACGCCGCAACCGACTCACGTCGCTCGCCTCCCGTGCCGGACGCGTGGGTCGACCCAGGCGGCGCACAGGTCGGCGAGCACGTTCCCCATGACCACAAGGACAGCCGTCATCACGGTGGCCGCCATGACGACCGGGTAGTCGCGCGCCTGGACCGCTTCGACGAGCCGCCGCCCCACGCCCGGCCACGCGAACACCGCTTCCACGAACACCGCGCCGGAGAGGAGGGCGGGGAGGGACATCCCGAGCAGGAGGATCACCGGGACCAGGGCGTTCCGCGCGATGTGCCGCCGTGTGACCTGGAACGGCGACAGGCCCTTGGCCTCGGCGGTCGTCACAAAGGGCTGCCCCAGCACGTCCCGCATCGCGCCCCGCACGAAGCGTGCGGCTCCGCCGACCCCGACCAGCGTGAGTGTGGCGACTGGCAGCGCGAGGTGCCGGAGGCGGTCGGCCACTCCACTGCCGCCCGTGAACGCATCGACGTCGATTCCGGTTGCGCCGAACGCGGGTAACCAATGCGCCCAGTAGGTGAAGACCATCATCAGCATGAGCCCGAGCCAGTACCCTGGCAGGGCGAACAAGGTGACGGTCACGATCGAGAGCGCCGTGTCGACGCGCCGGTCAGCCCGGGCCTGCCACACACCGATCAAGAAGCCCAATCCGTAGCTGACGATGAGCGACAGTCCCGCCAGTACGAGGGTGGCGGGGAGGGCCTCACCGAGCACGCGACGCACGGGGCGACCGTTCGCGATGCTCCGGCCCCAGTCACCGCGGGCGAATCGAACGATCCACGTCGCGAACTGGACCGGCAACGGACGGTCGAGGCTGAGCGCGTGTCGCTGCGCGGCGAGCTGCGCAGGGGTCGCCGTGGGGCCGAGGAGCCGCTCTACGGGATCCCCCGGTGCGAGTTGAACCAGGAAGAACGTGAGGGTCAGAACCCCGGCCACCACAGCGGCTCCTGCGACGAGGCGGCGTCCGATGTGCGCGAGCATGCACCGAATCTCGCGCGAGCCTCCGGGCCCCGCTAGAATCCGGGCGTGCGATCACCGACACCCGGTCTCTTGTTGGCGGGCTCATTGGTCGCGGCGTGTGCGCCGGGAGGAGCGGCGGCACGTCGCGCGCGAACGGTCGTGTATGCGTCGGGCGCCGACCTCCAGAGCGTCAACCCGCTGCTCACGGTGCATCCGTTCGCCAAGCAGATCGAGCGATACGTTCTGCTCACGACGCTGGTGCGGTACGACTCGGTGCTCGGCGTGCAACCGTATCTGGCGCGCACGTGGACCTGGTCCGAGGATCGAAAGACGCTGGTGTTCCGACTGCAGTCGGGCGTGCGTTGGGACGATGGTGTGGCCACGACCGCGCGGGATGTAGCGTGGACGGTCTCCGCCGCCCGTGATGCCGCCACCGGCTATGCCCGCCTGAATGATTTTGCCGACGTGGCCTTCGTGAACGATCCCAACGACACGACCGTCGTGGTGCGCTTCGCGCATGAACAGCCGGGTGTGCCCGACGTGTTCACCGATCTCGCGATCCTGCCGGCACATCTCCTCGACTCGATCCCCCGCGCCGAGCTGCGCCGCGCGGCGTGGAACGAGCACCCGGTAGGCAACGGGCCGTTTCGCTTCGTCGCGCACGAGCCAAACCGGCGCTGGGTGTTCGCCGCGAATCCGGATTTCCCAGCCGCGCTGGGCGGCCCGCCCGCGCTGGAACGGTTCGTGGTGGTCGTCGTGGACGAACCGACCACGAAGCTCGCGGCCCTCACGGCGGGTGAGGTGGACTTCGCCGGCATTCAGCCGGCGCATGCCGCGTTCGTCCGCAAGAACCCGGCGCTCGCCGTGCTCGACTACCCGGTGATGTTGCCGTACGGGATCGCGTTCAATACCCGTGTGCCTCCCTTCGACGACGCTCGCGTCCGCCTCGCCGTCGCGCTCGCGCTCGATCGCCGTGAGATCGTGGACGGTTATCTCTACGGCTTCGGAGCGGCGGCGGACGGCCCGGTGCCCCCCGGGGTTCCGGGGTATGTGCCGGTGCCCCCGGTCCCCGTGAATCCCGACTCGGCGCGGCGGCTGCTGGGCGGCCGCCGGATCGCCTTCGAGCTCCTCACCGTCGGGAGTGGGGAAGCGGCGCTCGAGCAGATGATCCAGGCGCGACTGGCCGCCGTGGGGTTCGACGTGACGATCCGCCAACTCGAGCTCACGGCGTTCCTCGCGCGGGTCAATGCGGGCCGGCACGACTTCACGGCGGCGGTCCTCGGGACGCCGGGTGATCTGGGCCTCGGCTACCTCGCGAGCCTCGCCGACTTGACCGGGTCGCGGATGCCGACCGACCCGGCGCGCGTGCAGCGCTGGTTCCGGGACTCGCTCCCGGTGGCCTTTCTCTACCACGCGCGGGGCGTGCAGGGGATGAACCGGCGGGTCCGCGGTGTGCGCATGGATCTCCGGGGCGAGCTGCCGACCATCACACGCTGGCAGACGGCCGCGCCGCAGTGAGACGGCGCGACCTCCCGACCGAATTTCACGCCGAGGCGCCGGTGCGGCTCGACTTCGCGGGCGGCTGGACCGATGTCCCACCGTTCTCCGCGCGTGAGGGTGGGGTGGTGGTGAACGCCGCGCTCGCGCTACCGGCGCGTGTCGACGTCAAACTCGGAGGCGCGGAGCCGCGGATTCGACTCGTCGCCCTGGACCTGGGCCAGGAGCTCGAATGCGCAAACGCCGGCGGATTGGTGCTGGACGGCCGGCTCGATCTCCTCAAGGCGGCCCTGCGCATGTTCCCCGTACAGGCCTCCTGCACGCTCACTACGCGCTCGGCCGCGCCGCCCGGGTCCGGGCTCGGAAGCTCCGGAGCGCTGGACGTGGCGCTGGTGGCCGCGCTCACGCACGCTCGCGGCGAGCACCTCGCGGAGCGTGAGATTGCCGAGCAGGCATGGTATCTGGAGACGGTGGAGGCCAAGATCCCCGGTGGCAAGCAGGATCAATTCGCGGCCGCGCTCGGCGGGGTTCAGCGGCTCTCGTTTCGCGACCCGGACGTCGGCGTCGAACCGATCACGCTCGATCCCGCGTTCGCCGCCGCTCTCGAGCGGCAGACCCTGTTGTGCTACACCGGCACGTCCCGCGTTTCGGGGGCGACCATCGCGCGCGTGATGGGCGCGTACGAGCGGGGAGACCTACGAGTCACCGGAGCGCTGCGCGCGCTCAAGGACGTGGCCGCCGCCATGGCGGAAGCGCTGCGGGGGGCCGACCTCGCCCGCGTGGCGGCGCTCCTGTCCGACAACTGGCAGCACCAGCAAGCGCTCGATCCCGAAATGTGCACGCCGGAGATGGCCCGCCTCGAGCGCGGCGTTCGCGCCGCCGGAGCGATGGGTGGCAAGGCGGCCGGCGCAGGTGCGGGTGGCTCGATGTTCTTCGTCATCATGAACGACACGGCGACCGCATCGGACGCGGCCCGCGCGGCGGGAGCGACGGTGCTCCCGGTGCGATGGGCGACCGAGGGGGTGCGCGCGTGGTGACCGCGGAAGAGCTCGAGGCGCGACGGGAGGTCATCGCGGGCTCACCCGATCTCTCGGCCCTCCACGCGCACCTGCGCGAGCGGGCCGCGCCACTGCTCGCGCGGCTGCCGGCCATCCCGGACGCGAAAGCGCTTTTCTCGACTGACGGGGGCGTGTGTCCCGACGACGGGACGGTCCTCACCTTCGACCCGTGGCGTCCGCGGGAGCACCGCTGCCCGCGCTGCGGCAAGGTCGTGACGGGCGAGCGGCATGATCGTCACTGGGCGCGCCTCCAACACCTCTGGCTGGTGGAGCGCGCCGCGCATCTGGCGACGCTCGCGGCCCTCGATGGCGACGCGCGGGCCGCCGGTCGCGTCGCGGAGATCCTGCGCGCCTACGCGGCGCGCTACTGGCAGTATCCCAACCGGGACAACGTGCTGGGCCCGAGCCGGCTGTTCTTTTCGACTTATCTCGAGTCCATCTGGATCGGCCATTACCTCGCGGCGGCCTTCTTGCTTCGCGCCGCGGGCATGCTCGACGACGACACGACGCGCGGCGTCACCCAGGTCGCCGACGAGGCGGCGAACCTGATCGGCGATTTCGACGAAGGCTTCTCGAATCGCCAGACCTGGAACAACGCAGGCTTGGCGGCGATTGCGACGTGGTTCGAGGACGAGGATCTCGCCAAGCGGGCGATCGAAGGTCCGACCGGGCTGCTCGAGCACCTGCTCCGCGGCTTTGGAGACGACGGCATGTGGTATGAGGGGGAGAACTATCACTTGTTCGCGCTGCGAGGGTTCCTGACGGGGGCCGGTTGGGCGCGCCACGCGGGTGTCGATGTGTTCGCCGCACCGCAGCTCGCGACGCGAATCCGGGCGGCGCTGCTCGCGCCCGCGCTGACCGCACTCCCCGACTTCACCTACCCGGCGCGGAAAGATTCGCGCTTCGGGGTGTCGCTCGCGCAACCGTCGTACGTCGAGCTGTGGGAGGTGGGGCTCGCGCAGCTTGGGGAGCAGGGAGCGAAGCCAGGGGAGCAGGGAGCGGGGAGCGGTACCGTCCAGCTCGAAAGCTGGCTGGCGGCGCTGTATGGCAAGGCCGTGATGAAACCCGAGCTGTTCGAGTCGTATCTGAGCGACGCACCGTTGGAACCGCTCCCCGCTCCCCGCTCCCCTTCTCGACGCACGCTCTCCTGGTGGGCCCTCTGGTTCATGTCTCCCGAGCTTCCCGCCCAGCCGCCGGCTTGGTCGCCCGGCAGCGTCCTCCTCGAGTCGCACGGCCTCGCGGTGCTGCGAACGGGAGACCGCTACGTGAGCCTCGAGTGCGGGCGGTACGGCGGGGGCCACGGCCACCCCGACCGATTGCATCTGACGCTGCACGCGGGCGGCACCCTGTGGCTCGCCGACCCCGGGACGGGTGCGTACACCACGCGCGATCTGTTCTGGTATCGCTCAACGCTGGCGCACAATGCACCGCGGTTGGACCGTGCATCCCAACCCGAGGGCGATGCGACGTGCGACTCGTTCGGTACGACGGGCGACTGGTCGTGGGTGCGGGGGCGCTACGGTGAGGTCGCGCGCACCGTGGTCTCTGGCCCCGTCTACGTACTCGACGTAGTGGAGCTCGCGAGCCGGACGGACCACACGCTCGAGGTGCCCTGGCATTTCACCGGCGCTGGTGACGTAGGTCGGGGGACCTGGGCACCCGGTGAGTTGGCCGATGAGTTCGTCAGCCGGGTCGAGCGGTTCGCTCCGGACGGCGCCGGACCCATCGCCCTCACGTTCTCCGACGATGGCCACGCGTTGAACGCCTTCCTTGCCGGAGAGGGTGAGTTGGTGCGTGCGGAGGGGCCGGGCCGACCGGGGGAAAGAGCGGGGCGGCGGATGTTTTACGTCTTGCGCGCCAACGGCCGCGCCGCACGATTTGTATCGGTGCTCGAGCCCGCGGGGGGGGGGTCGAGTCCATCCGTCCGCGGCGTGCGGGTGAAGGGGAGCGTGATCGAAGTCGAAACCGCCCAGGGGGTCCATCGCCACGCGGCGACGGCACTCGGCTGGGAGGTCGAGACCGAGACCGGGCGTGTGCGCCTGGCCGGAGCGCGCGCGCCCCAGCCGCCGCTTGAGCCCCTGCTCGAGCTGGACACGCCCAAGCCCGCGGTGGGCGCCGCGCTGCGGACCAATGGGCCGCCGCCGCTCGACGGCTCGCTCGACGGCTTCGACCGGAGCGAGCCCCTTCGACTCGAGCTCGAAGATCAGTACCGCCGCAGTGAGGAGCCGTATCCGGGACCCGACGACTTGAGCGCTGTCGCCTACGCCGCCTGGGACGACGCGGCGCTGTACCTCGCGGTCGACGTGACGAAGCACGACCTGTGCTTTCGGGCCCGGGGTGCGGCCTCGCTCCATCTCGACAACGAGCCCGACGACATTCATTCAGATGGTATTCAGGTGTACCTCGCTAACCCGGAGGGCGGAGATGCGGTGGGATATCTCATCGTGCCGGCCGCTCCGGACAACGGGTCGATTCGCGTGCTGGGAGCGGATCAATCACCGGGCCTGCCGGACGGGGTGCGGGGGGGATGGCAACGCACGCCACAGGGCTATCGCGTGACCGTCGCGATCGCGTGGCCGGAATGGCATCGCGCGCACGTCGGCGGGCACGTGCGGTTCGACCTCCTGGTGAACGAGATGGAGCCCGGCCGCGAGCGGCGTAGTGGCCAATTGGTCTGGAGCGGGGGGAACGGGTGGGTCTACCTGCGCGGCGACCGTCAGGAACCGGAGCGGTTCGGGGTATTGGAGCTGGTCGGATGATCGTTGTCGTGCTGCACGAGCCTCAGGACTTGGTCAACATCGCCCACGTGGTCAGAGCGATGAAGAACTTCGGGTTGACGGACCTCCGGCTTGCGCACCCCCGGGAATACGATGCGTACCGCGTCGAAGGCATTGCGCACCAGAGCCAGGACGTACTGGCGCGGGTACAACGCTTCGATCGGCTCGAGGATGCATTAGCGGATTGTGTCCACGTGGTCGGGTTCACGGCGCGTGGCCGCACCGCTAAGCGCAACCAGCAGCGCCCGCGGGAAGCGGCGGCGGAGATTCTCGCCCACGCCGAGGCTGGTCCCGTCGCGCTCTTGTTCGGACGCGAGGACAAAGGCCTCTCGAACAACGCGCTGGATCGGTGCCATCGCGTCGTTACCATCCCCACGAGCCCGGCATACCCGTCGCTCAACCTCGGGCATGCCGTGGTGCTGATGATGTACGAGCTGGCGCTGTCTCGCGGGGACGAGGATCGGCCGTTCAAGGCGCCGCGTCGAGCGAGCCAGCCGGCGACGGTCGAGGACCTGGAACGGTTGTTCACCGATGCCGAAGCCGCGCTCGCCGTGATCGATTTCTTCAAGACGCGCGAGGCCGAGGGCGTGATGCGGACGTTGCGCGAAGTGCTGCACCGCGCACCGCTCGACGAGCGAGAAGCGAAACTGTTGCGGGCGATAGCGATCGAGGTGGTGAAATACGGTGAGCGACTGGCGCGTTCCGGGCTTCACGTCGACCGGTAGTAAGCGGCCCGACGCCCTGTTCGGCGCGGCGGCGCTGGAACAGGTGGAGGGCCTCCCGCTGCGGCTGGCGCGCGCGTCGGGATGTCGCGTGTGGGACGCGGAAGGCCGCGAGTACACGGATTACGTCATGGCGCTCGGTGCCGTTGCCCTCGGCTACGGTCACCCCGACGTAAACCGCGCGGCCGAACAGGCGATGGCCGCCGGCGTGGTCGGGCCGCTGCCACCGGTGATTGAAGAAGAGCTCGCCGAGGAGCTCGCGATGCGCATCCCCTGGCTCGAGCAGATGCGCTTCCTGAAGACGGGCGCCGAGGCGGTCGCGGCGGCGGTGCGACTGGCGCGGGTCGCCACGGGGCGGGAGCGCGTGCTCGGGTGCGGCTACCACGGATGGCTCGACTGGTGCCAGGCGGGTGAGGGCGTGCCCGCCGGGACCCGGGCCCTCTATGCCGAGATTCCGTTCAACGACGTGGAGGGCAGCCGCCGCTTGATTCGCGACGCCGGCGACCGCTTGGCGGCGGTGGTCGTCGAGCCGGTGGTCGTGATCGAGCCGACACACGAATGGCTCGAAACTTTGCGGGTGGAGACTACGCGCGCGGGGGCGGTACTCGTGTTCGACGAGATCAAGACGGCGTTTCGGTTGGCGATCGGCGGCGCAGCCGAGCGCTACGGCGTGCGGCCCGACCTCGCGGTGCTGGGCAAGGCCATAGCGAACGGTTTCCCGCTCGCGGTCGTGGGGGGGCGCGCGGACCTGATGTCGGCCATCGCGCGTACGTGGATCTCTTCGACGCTCGCTACCGAAAGCGTGGCGCTCGCCGCGGCGCGCGCGACGCTGGACGTGTTCGCCCACCAGGACGTGTGCGGTCACCTGCATCGCATGGGCACCCGCTTGCTCCATGGGCTGCATCGCTTGCACCGCAAACATGCCGACCTGGTAACCGGGGTAGGCGGGGTGGCGGAGATGTGCTTCCTGCACTTCGCGAGCGACCAGATCTCGGCGGACGTAGCCCGCGGGTGCGCGGGGCGGGGACTCTTGTTCAAGCGCACGGCGTACAATTTCGTGTCGATGGCGCATGATGAGGAGACCGTGGATCGGACATTGGACGTGCTCACCGACGTTCTTGGAGCGATCGCGTGAGTCATTCACGGCAGGGGGCTTGCGCTCGGTGAGCGACGCGGGAATCGTGGTGGCATCGTGACGCTCCAACGCAAGCTCCTCCTCGGCTTCTCCCTCATGGTCCTCCCGGCCCTCCTGGTGGGCCTGCATGCAATCCGTACGAATGCGCGGGAGCAGGAAGCGCTCGAGGCCCTGGGGCGGCGCCTTGCCCAGTCCCGCACGTACGCCGAAGTCGAAGACGCGATGTTCAACCAGACCCAGGTGGTCTGGCGCTACCTGAGCGGCGATCCCGCGGCGAAGCGAGAGTTCCCCCTCACGGAGCAAGTCGTAGACTACTGGCTCGATCGCTGGACCGCCGGGCTTCCCCCCGATGAGGTCACCCTCGCTGATGGCGTCCGGAAGATCGAGCTCGAAATCCGATCCGTGGCCGGCGGCGTGTTCAAACTGTATGACTCCGGCCGCCACGAGGCCGCGTATCTCACCGCGCGCCGCGAGCTCGTCGAGCGGCTGCAGCCCGCCCTGGCGACCGTGAATCGGGATATCTATCGCAAGGCGCGGGAGTTCAGCGTCCAGCGGGCCCTCGTACAGGTCGAGGGCATCGTGGAGAGCGAGCGTCGCGTCCTGTGGTCGATCATTGCGCTCGCGCTGATCGCCGGCCTGATCGCGTCGTGGCTCATCTCACGCAGCCTGGCGCGCCCCCTCAACGAGCTGCGCCAGGCGATGGCTATCGTAGGCGCCGGGGACCTGGACCATGTGATCGAGTCCCGCTCACGAGACGAAATCGGGGAGCTGGCGCGGTCCTTCGCCCGGATGACGGAACGGCTGCGCCAATCCCACACGCAGCTCGTCCAGTCGGAGAAGCTGGCGTCGATCGGACAGATGGCGGCTGCGGTGGCGCACGGCCTGCGAAACCCGCTGGCCAGCCTGCGCGCGGCGGCTCAGCTGGCGCGGCACCGGGTTGACGCGCCCGCCGCTCGTGAGCAGTTGAACGCGATCGTCGAGCAGGTGGATCGGCTCGATCTTCGCATCACCCACCTCCTGGCGTTCTCGCGCCCCGCGCCGTTCCATCCGTTGCGGGAGAGCGTGCGGGTGCTGGTTGAGGCGGCCGTCAGTGGCGTCTCTCAGCTCCTCCACGAGCGTCGCGTCGAGCTGATCGTGAGCCTCGCGCCTTCGCTTCCCGAGGTGCGGGTGGACCCGATGCGACTGGAGCAGACGTTGACCGAAATCGTCTCCAACGCGCTCGACGCGATGCCCCCTCCCGACGGTGGGCGCCTCACGATCGAGGGGCGGCGCGAGACGAACGATGGCGGCGTGGATGGCGTGACTCTGACGATCACCGATTCGGGCCGCGGCATCGCGCCCGAGGTCCTGGCGAACGTGTGCGAGCCGTTCTTCACCACGCGCGCCGAGGGCACCGGCCTCGGGCTCGCGATCGCCAAACGCTACGTCGAGGAGACCGGTGGGCGGCTCAGCATCACCAGCGTGGTCGGCCGCGGCACCACGGTGTCCATCTGGCTGCCCAGTGCGGGCGACGCGACGCCGGCGCAGGCATCCTCGGCCGTACCGGCACGACAGCTCGCATGAACGGCTCGACGGTCCTCATCGTTGACGACGAACAGACCCTCGCCCGTTCGGCGAAGGCGTTTCTCGTGGATCACGGGTACGAGGCCGAAGTCGCCGGCTCGGGCGAGCAGGCGCTCGAGCTGCTCGAGCGCCTGCAACCCGACGTCGTCTTCGCGGACGTCCGCTTGCCGGGAATGAGCGGGATCGATCTCCTGAAACGGATCCGCGAGTTCGATCCCGTGCTCCCAGTGATCATGCTGACCGCCTATGGCTCGATCGAAGGCGCGGTCGAAGCCGTGAAGCTCGGCGCCTTCGACTACGTCAAGAAGCCGGTGGACCTGGAGGAGCTGAAGCTCCTGGCCGATCGCGCGCGCGAGAACCGTCAGCTGAAGCAGGAGCTCTCCTACTACCGGCGTCGTGCCACGGAAGACGGCGGGTTCGCGACCATGGTGGGACAGTCGTCCGCGGTCCGGGCGATCCTCGAGCGGGCACGCCAGATCGCCGAGCTGGAGGACACGCCACCGGTGCTGCTCACCGGCGAGACCGGCACCGGCAAGGGCCTCCTCGCGCGGGCGATCCATGCGTCGGGCGTGCGGGCCGCGAAACCGTTCATCGAGGTCAACTGCACCGCCATTCCTGCGACCCTCATGGAGGCCGAGCTGTTCGGCCACGAGCGGGGCGCGTTCACCGACGCCAAAGAGTCCAAACCAGGATTGTTCGAAGCCGGAGAGGGGGGATTCCTCTTCCTGGACGAGATTGGAGACGTGGACCTTTCGATGCAGGGGAAGCTCCTGCGTGCCATCGAGGACCGAGCGGTGCGCCGCGTGGGCAGCGTCCGCGAGCGGAAGATTGACGTCCGGATCATCGCTGCGACCAATCGCGACTTGGAGCGCGAGGTCCAGCGGGAGCGATTCCGGTCGGATCTGTATTTTCGGCTCGCGGTGATCGTGCTCCACGTCCCGCCGTTGCGCGAACGGGGTGAGGACGTCTTGCTCCTCACCGAGCACTTCCTCCGAGTGCTCAATGCCAAGTACGGGCGCGCCGTGCGAGAGATCAGCGCGCCCGCCCGCGAGCTGTTGCTGTCCTACCCGTGGCCGGGCAACGTGCGCGAGCTGAGTCATGTGATCGAGCGCGCGGTCCTCTGGAGCCGGGGACCCGAGCTCGAAGTCGAGCACCTTTCGCTCACCAGTCCGGACCACGGCACACCCGCCGAACGGCCGGCGGTCGCTTCATCACCGTCACTCCCGCCGCAGGGCGTGGACTTGGCGCATTGGGAAAAAGCGATGATCGAGCGGGCGATGCGCGACGCGGGAGGCAACCAGACGAAGGCGGCGCAGCGCCTCGGCATCTCTCGGGACACGCTACGCTACCGGCTTCGAAAGTTCGGGCTCCAGCCCTGAGTCGCGTCCTGGCCGGGTGATTTCACCCATCTTGGGTGATATGACCCAAACCGGGCGCGTGCACGTCGGGAGGCCCAAAACACTAAGTGTCGATCGGGGATGGTGTTGTGCGTCGAGGCGTCGGGCTGGCGTCGCGGCACATCTCCTGCGAGGTTTCACATCGAGCGCTAGTAGTGATCGATCATTGTAGCCTCGGAGGAATGGAAAAATGACTTGGACGAAACCCGAATTCGCAGTAGTTGAGCTGGGGATGGAAGTCGGCGCGTACGCCGGCAATGCCTGAACCAGGCTGCAACAGGTAAGGGGGGGGCCGGGTGACGAACCCGGCCCCTTTGTTCAATGCGCATCATTATCCTCGGCTCGGCGGCAGGCGGCGGCGTGCCGCAGTGGAACTGCGGCTGCCCGAATTGCGCCGAGGCGCGACATCGCAAGACGGGGCGCACGCAGTCGTCGGTAGCCATCAGTGCGGACGGCGAGCGCTGGGTTGTCCTCAACGCCTCTCCTGATCTTCGCACCCAGCTCTCCATGCATCCACCGCTCTGGCCCCCCCCCGCCCCCCGGGCCAAGCGCGGCTCACCCGTCGCCGCGGTCGTTCTCACCGACGGGGAAATCGATCACACGTTGGGTCTCCTGTTACTGCGCGAGAGCGATGCCCGGCTTCCCGTGTACGCGCCCGCCGGCGTGACCGCGCTGCTGGGCAACGAGTGGCCGCTGTACCGGGTGCTGTCCGCATACTCGGGCGTAGACGCCCGGACTCTGGAAGAGGGTCGCCCGATCGTGCTCGCGGACGGCGCCGGCGTCCCGCTGGGCCTGTGCTGCTCGGCCACCGCCGTGGCGCGCCGACCGCCGCGGTACGCCCGGTCCGCTCCCGCCGGGACGTTCGACTTGGGCCTGCGCATCACGGACGAGCGGACGGGCGGGATCTTCGCCTATGTTCCCACGGCTGGGAGCGTGGATGAGGCTCTGCGCCGGATCGCGGCGGGAGCTCACCTGTTGATGTTCGATGGCACGTTCTGGTCCGATGATGAGCTGCGCCACGCGGGCGCCGCCCCCGACACGCCGACCGCGCGCGAGATGGGCCACCTGCCCGTCGGCGGGCGAGGTGGGAGCCTCGAGCTCCTGCTGAGTCTTGGCGCAAAACGTACGGTGTATGTGCACATCAACAACACCAACCCGATCCTGCGCGAAGGTTCAACAGAGCGCAGACAGGTGGAAGCGGCGGGAATCGTGGTTGGGGACGACGCGATGGAGTTCGAGCTGTGAGCGCCACCGCCCCGGCGGTCTCGCGGGCGACCGACGAATTCGTGCGCCGGCTGCGTGGCGTGCTCGAGCGCCGCTACCATCATCTCCATCCGTTCAACCAGCGGATGCACCGCGGCGAGTTGTCCCGGGAGGAGCTGCAACTCTGGGTGGCCAACCGGTTCTACTATCAAATCTGCATTCCGGTGAAAGACGCCTTGATCCTGTCGAGCTGCCCGGAGCGCGAGGTTCGCCAGCAATGGATCCAGCGCATCATTGACCATGATGGGAGACCCGGAGAAGAAGGCGGGATCGAGGCCTGGCTCCGCCTGGGCGAGGCGATGGGGGTTCCGCGGGACGACTTGGTGAGCCAGCGACGCTTGTTGCCCGGGGTCCGCTTTGCCGTGGACGCCTACGTCAATTTCTGCCGCTTCAAGCCCTGGCTCGAAGCGGTCGCCGCATCTCTCACGGAGATGTTCGCGCCGCTCATCGTGAAGGAGCGGCTCGCGGCAATGCTCAGTCACTACAAGTGGGTGGACCCCGATGGCCTCCAGTACTTCAAGAACCGGCTCAGCCAGGCCCCGCGCGACGCAGAGTACGCCCTCGGGCTCGTGACCGAGCGGTTCCAGGGCCACGTAGAGCAGGAGCGCGCGGTGGCAGCGCTCGAGTTCAAGTGCGATGTCCTCTGGTGTCTCTTGGACGCGGTCGAGCGGGGCCCGCTCCCGGGCAGCGCCGGGTGAGCGCCATGGCCGACGCACCAGCCCGCTCCCTCCTCCTGCGGCTGCATCCGAAGGCACGTCTCCAGCGGGACGATGTGCGGGGAAGGGACGTGCTGCTGTATCCGGAAGGGCTCGTGACCCTGAACGCGACCGGGGTCGAGATTCTCAAGTTGTGCGACGGGACTCGTTCGCTCGCCGACATCGTCGGCACGTTGGAGCAGCGCTACGGCACGACCGGCCTCGGGGCCGACGTGGGCGCGTTTCTCGAGGCGCTCGCGGCTAAAGGGTTGGTGACGTATGGACCCTAAGCCGCTGTGGCTATTGGCGGAGCTCACCTACAAGTGCCCGCTGCAATGTCCCTACTGCTCGAATCCCCTCGACTTCGCCGGCGGGCGCTTCAAGCGCGAGCTTTCGACAGCCGAGTGGTGCCGGGTGTTTCGGGAAGCGAAGGCGCTCGGCGTCCTCCAGCTTGGTCTCTCGGGCGGCGAGCCGACGCTGCGACCGGATCTCGACGAGTTGATCCGCACCGCGCACGACGTGGGGCTGTACACGTCGCTCATCACCTCGGCCTACCGGCTCACCAAAGAGCATCTCGCCGCCCTGAAGGCGGCCGGGCTCGATCACGTGCAGATCAGCATTCAGGGGTCGGACGAACAGATGTCCGATCGGGTGGCGGGTACCGCTTCCTATCGGGACAAGATCGCCGCGTACCACTACACTCGAGAGTTGGGATTCCCCCTCACGGTGAACGTAGTCCTCCATCGCAAGAACCTGCACCAGGTCGAGGCGCTGATCCGGCTCGCCGAGTCGCTTGGCGCGGAACGCATCGAGCTCGCCAACACGCAGTTCTACGGGTGGGCGCTCCACAACCGCACTGCGCTCATGCCGACCAAGGCTCAGCTCGAGGAGGCGTGGCAGGTCGTGCAACGGGAGCGGGCGCGGCTCGGGACCAGGCTCGAGATCGTGTGGGTGCTCCCGGACTACCACGAGCAGTACCCCAAGCCGTGCATGGGAGGCTGGGCTCGCGCGTACATGACCGTAACACCGGCCGGGGAGGTCTGGCCGTGTCACGCCGCGGGCCGGATCACGACGCTCAAGTTCGAGAACGTGCGTGACCGGCCGCTCGAATGGATCTGGGAGCACTCGGACGCGTTCCAGCGGTTCCGCGGCGATAGCTGGATGCCCGAGCCCTGCCGCTCGTGCCCGCGAAAAGCCCAGGACTTCGGTGGGTGTCGGTGCCAGGCCTTTCTGGTGACGGGCGACGCTGCCGTCACCGACCCCGTGTGCTCGCTGTCGCCGCATCGCCCGTTGATCGACGCGGTGGTGGCCGAGGTGGAGCGTGCCGCGGCGGCTGGTGGGGGACCGTCGTCGGACGAGTGGACCTACCGCGCGGCGCCCGCATCGCGCGCGCTCGCCCCGAAAGGATGACCGCGGCCGCGATCGACGCGCGCGGACTGGGCAAGGATTTCGGCGCGGTCCGCGCACTCGATCGGCTCGACCTGGAGGTGCGCGAGGCCGAGTTTTTCGGCTTTCTTGGTCCCAATGGCGCGGGCAAGACGACCACCGTCCATTTGCTGGCCACTCTGCTCACGCCGTCCCGTGGATTGGCGCGAGTAGCGGGCCACGACATCCGCGCCGAAGGGCTCGCGGTCCGACGCAGCATCGGCCTCGTGTTCCAGGAGACCACGCTCGATCGCGACCTCACGATCGAAGAGAACCTCCGCTTTGCGGCCCGCCTGTGGAACCTTCCTCATCACGAAGCCGCGTCCCGGATCGACAACCTGCTCCAGCGGTTCGGGCTCGAGGAGCGGCGCCGGGATCCGGTGCGGGTCCTATCGGGCGGGATGCGTCGCGCCGCCGACATCGCGCGCGGCATTCTCCACCAGCCACGCGTGCTGTTCCTCGACGAGCCCACGGCCGGGCTCGACCCGCGAGCCCGCCGCTCGCTCTGGGATCTGATACGCAACTTGCGCGCGTCCTCCGGTCTTACCGTGTTTCTGACGACGCATTACGTCGAGGAGGCGGAGCCGTGTGATCGAGTCGCGGTGATGGATCGCGGTCGGCTCGCCGCGCTGGGGACTCCCGCGGCGCTCAAGCAGGAGGCGGGCGTCGGCTCGCTGGAAGAAGTGTTTCTGGCACACACTGGCCACGAGCTGGCCGAGACGGGAGGCGCCTGAGCGTGCGCGCGGTGTACGGTATTGTCGTCCGCGAATTCGTCCGGTTTCTGCGGCAGCGAGGCCGGGCCCTGTCGAGCGTCGCCCGCCCCTTCGTGTGGCTGATCTTTGCCGGAGCGGGCTTCGCCGCGGTGTTCGCGGGTCGAAGCGACATCGACTACCGGGTCTATATGGCGCCGGGGCTCCTCGGAATGGTCGTGATGTTCGGCTCCTTGCTCGCGGCCCTGTCCACGGTCATCGACCGCGATGCCGGCGTGCTGCGAATGATGCTGGTGGCTCCCATCAAGCGCGGCACCGTGGCGCTCGGGAAGACGCTGGGCGCCACGCTCGTCGGGACGGCGCAGGCAGTCGTCGTGGCGGCGATCCTGTTGCCGGTCGTGGGTCTCACGCCGACGCCCGGCGGAGCGCTCCTCGCCCTCGCCGCCATCGTACTGACCGGCCTGGCGCTCGGAGCGCTCGGCGTCGTGCTCGCTGCGGGGATGCGCTCGATCGAGAATTTCGCTGGGGTGATGAACTTCGTGGTGTTCCCGATGCTGTTTCTCTCCGGCGCGCTATACCCGGTGCGTCATCTCGGCCCGGTGCTGCACCTGCTCGCGCACGTGAACCCGCTCGCCTACGGCGTGGACCTGCTGAAGCACGCGCTGCTGGCCCGATGGACGGACGCAGGCTACGGGGGGGAGCTTCCGATCCCGCTGGACTGCATTGCGCTCGCCCTGTTCGCCATGGTCGGTCTCGCGGCGGCGGGGCCGCTGCTGGCCCGCGAGGGTGGCGTCGCGCGGGCGGCGTTCCGGGAGCGGCGCTAGACGAAGAGTCGCGTGATCGCGCCGACGAGGAGCACGATGATGACGCTGCTGATAGCGACGATCATGGTGTAGGCGGCGCCCTTGTCCCGCGGAGCCTTCATGACCGGGACCAGGCCGACCTTGAACAGCCAGATGCTGTAGAGGCCGAGGAGGGTACCGATCGGCGAGAGCTTGGGGAACAGGGCGAGCACGCCTCCCAACCAGTACGGCGTGGTGGCATACGCGGCTACCTTCAGCGCCTGCACGCGGTTCCTCTGTGCGCCGAACGTCGGGGCCAGTATGTCGATCACGACCGCGAGGAGGTACACCGCGAGGAGATTGAGCCCGTACTCGAGCACCCCGCTCGTCGCCGCGTCGCCGATCGACATCGGGTAGCTCTCGCCCAGGCTCGCCAAACTGCTGCGGATGCCGAACACGATCGTTCCTAGGGTCGCCGCCAATGGCCCGATGAGCGCCATCGGGATCAGATAGCGCCGATAGATCGGCCCCGCGCTGGTGAACTCACCGGCGATCGTAGCCCACTCCTGCGTCGGCTGTAGCAGGAGGCGCTGCGCGCGTGCCAGCCATGTCGGCAACTTCGTCGGGCCCCGTGGACGGGACGCCGTGGGCTTCACGGTCGGGCGCGGTGGTGGACCGGCCCTGGGGGGCGTGGGGCCGCGGGGTGGAGTTGGTCCGCGTGGCGGCGGGCCGGGCGGGCGCGGGGGCTGTGGTGGTGTGCGCATGAGGGGACAAAATAGGGAACGGCCGTCAGGTCGCCAATACGGACGGCGAGACGCCTATTGCATCTTGCGACTGGCAACCGCGTCCGCCTTGGCGTCTTGACCGTTGGCGGCCCAGATTGAAGCATGCTCGTCGACGTCCACGCGCACTTTTATCACGACCGCACGCCGCGCGCCGATTGGCGCGAGCGCAACGCCAGCCGGCTCGAAGCGGGACGGAAGATCGGCATTACGATCCACGTGGCGTCCATCCTCGGCACGTTCGGCCGGACCTCGCCCACCTATTTCCCCTCGCCACGGGATCTCGTGTATGGGAACGACGCGTTGCTGGCCCTCGAGCGAGGGCACCCGGACGCCGTACGCGGCTACGTGACCGTGAATCCGAACTATACCGGCCACGCCCTGACCGAGATCGGGCGCTGCCTCGGTGCGGGCATGGTGGGGATCAAACTCGCGGCGAGCCGTCGCGCTACCGATCCGCTGCTCGACCCGATCTGCGACCTCGCTAAGGAGCGGGGTGTTCCCGTGCTGCACCACGTCTGGCAGCACCGGCGGCGCGACTGGCCCGGACAGGAGGCGTCGGACGGCGCGGAGCTGTGCGCGCTCGCGGCGCGCCATCCCAAGGTACGGTTAATCCTCGCCCACATCGGCGGCGGCGGCGATTGGCAGCACTCGCTCGCCGCGGTGCACGGCGGGGGCACGCCCAACGTGTATATCGATCTGTCAGGTAGCGGCGTCGACGGCGGGATGCTCGAGGCGTGCCTCGACGCGGTCGGGCCGGAGCGCCTCCTCTTCGGAACGGACCTGACCATGGACACCGGCTGGGCCAAGCTGCGTTATCTCGAGCGTTTGCTCCCACCCCGTGAGCTCGAGCTCGTCATGTGGAAGAATGCGGCGAGCATCTTCCCGCGCGGGGCGTTTCCAGCCGACTGATGCGCATCGACGTCAACGCGTTCGTGGGGGCTTACCCCTTTCGCCGGGTGCCAGGCGCTTCGGCCGAGGGCCTGTTGCGTGCCATGGACCGCACAGGAATAGACGCGGCGTGGGTCAGTCACCTCCCCAGCCTGTTTTGGCGCGAGCCGATGGAGGGGAACCTGTGGCTGTACCGGACCGCCTCGTCCACCGAGCGGCTCAGGCCCGTGCCCGCCGTTCACCCCGGTTTGGCTGGCTGGGAAGCCGCGCTCGGTGAAGCGGCGGACCGTGGCGCCCCGGCGGTGCGGTGCGATCCCCACTACTACGGAATCGAGGCAGCGGGCAAGGAAATGCGACTGCTTGTGGCGGCCTGTGGGGCCGCGAAGCTCCCGTTGATCATGGCGGTGCGCCTCGAGGACGGGCGGCAACGTCACGTCAACGACCAGGCCGCCGAGCTCGCCGCCGCTCAGGTCCGGTCGCTGATTCGCAGCGATGAGGACGTCCGTCTCGTCATCACGCACGCGGACCGCGGGTTCGTCGAGGAGGTGCACTTCGGGTCCACGCCGGAGGAAGCGGCACGGCTCTGGTGGGATGTGAGCTGGATCTGGGGTCCCCCCGAGGATCAGCTCGAGACGCTGCTCGGGACGATCGGGGTCGATCGCTTTGTCTTCGGTACGGGGCAGCCCCTCCGGATTCCCGAGAGCAGTGTGGCGAAGCTCGACCTCCTCGACCTGCGTGCCGACCAGCGGGCCGCCATCGAGTCGGGCAACCTCGCGAAAGGACTTGCCGCGTGACGGTGACGCCTCCCCCCCTCCCACCCCAGCTGCGATATCGACTCGAATGGGGTCTCATTCCCGCCGTGCCCGTCCCATTTCGCGGTCACGAGCTGGCCAAGGATGCGCTGCAGGCGTACGCGGCGTGGATGGCGGAGCATCAAGTGGCGGGCGTGGCCGTGTGGGCGCACACGGGCCGCGGCCTCCACCTCTCGGTGGAGCAGCGGCGCCTGGTGCTGGCGACGTGGCGCGCGGCGCTGCCGCTCAGCACCATCGTGGCGGGCGCGTCCAGTCTCGACATGGCGCGCGAAGCGAAGGCCGGCGGAGCGGACGCGCTACTCGCCTTTCCGCGCGCGGTGGACCCGGTGGGCTACCACGACGCGCTCAGTCGCGAGCTGCCGGTCATCGCCTTCTATCTCTATGCCGCGGCGGGTGGGGTCGAATACGACAATCAGACCCTGCACGCCCTCCTCTCCTTGCCCAACGTGATCGGCATCAAGGTCGCCACACTCGATTCGGTGTTGACGTTTCAGCGGATCGCCGGCCTGATGCGCGACCACCCCGACAAGCTGCTCATCACGGGTGAAGACCGCTTCCTCGGGTACTCGTTCACCATGGGCGCCCGCGCGGCCTTGATCGGCTTGGGCGCCGCGTTGACGAACATCCAACTCGGCCTGATCGAATCGTTCCGCACGGGCGACTTCGGCAAGTTCGTGAAGCTCGCCGGCTTGTGCGATCGGTTCGCGGGCGCGACCTTCGTCCCGCCCATGGAGGGGTACGTGCGTCGCATGCTCTGGGCGCTCGCCGCGGAGGGCGTGATTCCGGACGACGCCTGCGACGATCCCTGGGGACCGGGCCTGCCGACGGAAGAGCGAGACGCGGTACGCCGCGCGGTGCGGGACACGCGCGGGATCCGTGTCAGCCTGCCGTGAGATGCATTGCCCGGCGGTCGTTCGTCGAACGCTGTACCGCGTTGGGCGCCGCCCTGGCGACGGCTCCCCTGCGGAAAGGCTGGGTGCCGATGAGCAACAAGCCGCACGTCGTGGTCGTGGGTGCCGGCGCGTTCGGCGGCTGGACGGCGTTGTATTTGTTGCGGCGCGGCGCCCGCGTCACGCTGCTCGAGGCGTGGGGGCCCGGCAATTCGCGCTCGAGCTCGGGCGGCGAGACGCGCGTCATCCGCGCGACGTACGGTCCGCGAGTCGTCTATACGCGGCTGGCCGCCCGCGCGCTCGCTCTTTGGCAAGAGCACGAGCGACGTTGGGCTCGCAAGCTGTACCACGGAATCGGCGTCCTCTGGCTCGTGGAGGGGGACGATCAGTACGAGAAGGCGGCGCTGCCGCTCCTCAAAGAGGTCGGTGTCCAGTTCGAGGAGCTCTCGGACCGGGAGACCGCGAAGCGGTATCCCCAGATCAACTGCGATCGCGTGCGCTGGGCCATCTTCGAGCGGCAGGGCGGGTACCTCACCGCGCGTCGGGCGTGCGCGAGCGTGCTCGAAGGATTTCTCGCCGAGGGCGGTGACTACCGCCAGCTCGCGGCGGAGCCGCTGCCGCCCCGCGCCGGCGAGCTTCCGGGCGTGACGCTCTCCGATGGGACGAATCTGGTAGCCGACCGCTTCGTTTTCGCCTGCGGTCCATGGCTTGGCAAGCTGTTTCCCGACGTGATCGGCGATCGCGTGCGCGCCACCCGGCAGGAGGTGTTCTTCTTCGGCACGCCGCCGGGCGACCGGCGCTTCACCGAGGAAGCGCTCCCCGTGTGGGCGGACCACGGCACGCATTTCATGTACGGCATTCCCGGCAATGAATGGCGCGGGTTCAAGATCGCGGATGATACGCGCGGCCCCGCGTTCGATCCGACGAGCGGCGAGCGGCTGCCGACACCCGAGGTGCTGCGCGCGGCGCGCGACTACGTCGCCTACCGTTTTCCCGCGCTCAAGGACGCCCCATTACTCGAGACGCGAGTGTGCCAGTACGAGAACTCGCCCGACGAGCACTTCATCATCGACCACCATCCGGCGGCCGGGAATGCCTGGCTGGTGGGTGGGGGCTCGGGGCACGGCTTCAAGCACGGGCCAGCCGTGGGCGAGCTCGTGGCGAAGCTGGTCCTCGGCGGCGGCGCGCCGGATCCCGATTTCCTCCTCTCCCGCCTTGGCCGGTAGGGCGGCCGGCGCGCTGGAGCGGGATTTCGAGCGATTCCGCCGGGATTGGCCTCGGGATTTCGCGGACGTCGTGCGCACCGAATATCGGATCGACCTCACCGCCCGCTATCTCGGCGAGGCGCTCTCTCATCCGGTCGGCAAGGGCTCCGGGCAGCTCTCGTTGAACGAGGCGCAGCTCGAGGAGGACGCACGGGCGGGACTGGCGTTCGTGGTGCTCAAGACGGTCATCGCGGAAGACGAGAGTGGCGAACGCGCCATGTCGGCGTGGGCAATCCACGAGACCAGAATGGCCGTCGAACGGCGCGCGGCGCGCGACGGTCGGTCGGGGTGGACCGTTACGTGGAAGGGTCGCGGCTGGGACCGCTCCCTGTCCGACTACCTGACGCTGCTGCGGGCGGGACGCGACTTGACCCGCGCAGGGCGTCTGCTTGTCGTTCCGTCGGTGAAGTATCACTTGCCCCGGCTGCATGAGCCATTCCGTGAGGCCGAGTATCGACATACGACGGCGGCGCTCGCCGCTGCGTGGGGACGGCCGCCGCTGCTCGTCGAGAAGGATTTCTCGCCGACCCTGGCGGGCGACAAGCTCGCAGACGATCGCGCGCAAATCGTCCGCTGGCTCGAGGAGGTCCCTGGGCAGATTCGGGCGGCGTCGCCCGTGCCCGTCCGCATCGCGGTCAAGCTAATGAACGCCCGATTCGATGATGGATTTCAAGTGGAGATGATGCGTGCGACGCGCGACGCCGATGCTCTCGTCTGCTTCAACCGGCTATTCGATGCGCAACGAGGTGTGGCGTACGGAGGCTGGGACCTGAGCGACAGAAACCTCCAGGCGTTGGACCTCTACCGTCTGCTACCGCCCTCTACCGACCTCTACCCCCGTCTTTGCGGTACCGGCAACATCTCGTCCGGCCGCATGATCCTCGAATATGCGCGGCGCCGCTGCGAAAGTGTCCAGCTGCACACGTTGTTTCAGCTCCCCCTGTCCGAGTACGCCGCGACGGACGGCTCCCGGACCGCGCGCGTGCTGCACACCCTGGTGTTTCACCCGGAGCACGGATTGATCGCGGGGCTCCTGGCGCTCGAGGCGCGCGGTGCGCTCGAGCGACGGGATGGCGAGCTGCATTTCCTGGACGTGGCACGCCGTGCGCATCGCGAAAGTTGAGCTCTACGAGCTCGAGCTTCCCTTTGCAGAGCCCTTCATCATTTCGGGGGGTCGGATCGATGCGCGGCGATCCCTGGTCGTGGTACTGCGCGACGATCAAGGGCACGTCGGATACGGCGAGGCGGCTCCCGATGAGCTGCCGTTCTACTCCGAAGAGACCTTGGGCAGCGCGCGCGATCTCATCCCGCGCGTCCTGGTGCCCCGCATCGCGGGTCGGGACTTCGACTCGCCCGAGTCGGTAGACGCGGCGCTCCGCGAGCACGTGCGGGGAAACCCGTTCGCGCGAGCGGGCGTCGAGACCGCCGCATGGGACCTGGAGGCGCACCGGCGGGGGACGGGACTCCCACAGCTCGTGGCGCAGCGCCTCGGCGTCACACCGGCCGTGAGCTTCCCCTGCGGCGTGGCGATCGGTATTCCCGAGGATCGCCGGGCCGAGACGCTCACCCGGCGCGTGTACGAAGCGGTGCAGCACGGGTACCGGCGCGTGAAAATCAAGGTCGCACCGGGCTGGGACGAGGTCGCGGTCGGGGCTGCCCGCGTCGGAATGGCCGGCACCGACCTTCCACTGACCGTGGATGCAAACGGCGCCTACGGCTGGCCGGAGCACGAGCCAGCCTTGCGGGCATTGGATGACCTGGACCTGCTCTATATCGAGCAGCCGCTCGCGCCCGAGGAGCTCGTGGGCCACGCGCGCCTCGCGCAAACGCTCAAGACGCCGGTGTGCCTCGACGAGACGCTGCGCGATGCTGGCACGGCGCGCCAGATCGTGGCGCTCGGCGGTCCGATGGTCTGGAACATCAAAGTCCATCGAGTGGGCGGGTTGGCGGAGGCATGCCGCATCTATCGGGCGGCCGCGGAGTGCGGCGCCAAGGTATGGGCCGGCACCATGCCCGAGTCGGGAATCGGATCCCAGGCTGGCTTGGCGATCGCCGCGCTCCCGGACTGCGCTTTTCCATCGGACCTGGAGCCGAGCACGCGCTGGTTCGGACGCGATGTGGACGTGATCAAGTTGACGATGAGCCGCGAGGGTCGCATGCCGGTCCCAGCTGTGTCGGTTGCTCGATTGCTCGACTCGGCGCGCTTCCGCGCCACCACTCGTCCGCTCTAAGAGGGGGTCGAAGGTGTCTCACTTGCCTCGTTCGTTGCATCTCGTGGTGATCCTCGCAGGCCTCGGGCCCCTCTCGGCGCGGGCGCAACAGTACGACCCGGCCCTGTACTCGGCGCTCCGCTGGCGCATGATAGGCCCGTTTCGCGGCGGGCGTACGGTCGCCGCCGTCGGCGTCTCGGGAGCGCCGGACGTGCTCTACATCGGCGTGAACAACGGCGGCGTCTGGAAGAGCACGGACTACGGCCGCACGTGGACGCCGATCTTCGACGGCCAGCCCACGGGCTCGATCGGGGCGATCGCCGTCGCGCCATCCGATCCCAAGACGCTGTACGTCGGGACCGGCGAGGGCCTGCAGCGGCCCGATCTGTCGGTCGGGGACGGGATCTACACGTCCACGGACGGGGGGGCCACGTGGAGTCACGGGGGACTGCGGGACGGACAGCAGATTCCGGCCGTTGTGGTAGACCCGCGCGATCCGCGCCGCGCCTTCGCTGCGGTCCTGGGACATCCGTACGGTCCGAACGTGGAGCGGGGCGTGTTTCGCACCGCGGACGGCGGGGCAACGTGGCAGAAGGTTCTCTACAAGGATGAGAACACGGGTGCCGTCGAGCTGGCCCTCGATCCCGCCAACCCGGACATCGTATTCGCGGCGCTGTGGGCGGCGCGGCAAGCGCCCTGGGAGATCGGGAGCTCGTGGACCTTGCCGGCGAACAACGGGCTGTACAAGTCGGCGGACGGGGGCGGCACGTGGCGACAGATCACCGCCGGCCTTCCCGCTGCCGCCGATGGGCTCGGCCGCATCGGCTTCGCCTTGGCGCCCGGGGCGCCCGCGCGCATGTACGCGGTGGTGGGTGCGACGAAGGGCGGGGGGCTGTACCGATCCGACGACGGCGGCGAGCACTGGCGCCTCGTCAACGCGGACGAGCGGGTATGGGGCCGAGACGGGGACTTCAACGAAGTAAAGGTCGATCCCCGGAACCCCGACATCCTGTACGTGGCGAACATCGTCGCCTGGAAGTCCACCGACGGCGGAGCAACGTTCACCGCGTTCCGCGGCGCTCCCGGCGGCGACGACTATCATCGGTTCTGGATCGATCCGCGTGACCCCAAGATCATCCTGCTCGCAGGTGACCAGGGCGCGGTGGTGACCGTCAACGGGGGTGAGACCTGGAGCTCGTGGTACAATCAACCCACCGCACAGTTCTATCACGTCGTCACCGATGGCCGCTACCCCTACTGGGTATACGGAGGTCAGCAGGAGAGCGGGTCCGCCGGGATCGTAAGCCGCGGCAACGACGGCCAGATCACGTTTCGGGAGTGGCATCCTGTAGGTGTCGAGGAGTACGGCTACGTCGCGCCCGATCCGCTCCAGCCCAACGTGGTGTACGGTGGTCGCGTCACACGCTTCGACTGGACTACCGGCGAAGTCCAGGACGTGTCGCCCGAGCCCGTGCGGACCGGCAAGTACCGCTTTGTGCGGACCATGCCGTTGCTGTTCTCGCCCGTCGATCCGCGAATCCTCTATTTCGGCGCCAATGTGCTGTTTCGGACGACCACGGGTGGCCGGAGTTGGGAAACCATCAGTCCCGACCTGACGCGCGCGACGTACGACGTTCCTACGACGCTCGGCGCCTTCGCCTCACTCGACCCGGAGCAAGGGAAGCATCGTGGCGTGATCTACACGATCGCGCCGTCGGCCCGACGGGCCGGACTGCTCTGGATCGGCACCGACGACGGGCTCATCCACGTGACCCACGACGGCGGCCGGACGTGGAAGAACGTCACGCCCGGAGCCCTCACACCCTGGAGCAAAGTCTCGCTGATCGAGGCCTCGCCGTTCGACACGCTCGCGGCCTACGCCGCCGTGAATCGCTTCCGGCTCGATGATCTCGGCCCGCACGTGTATCGCACGATCGACGGCGGGGCCACATGGGCCGAAGTGATCGACGGTATTCCCGCCAACGACGTGGTGAACGCTGTGCGGGAAGACCCGGTGCGCCGCGGGTTGTTGTACGCCGGCACGGAGCGCGGTGTGTACGTCTCGTTCGACAGCGGCGACCACTGGCAGTCGCTGCAGCTCAACCTGCCTGTCACCGCCGTGCGCGACCTGGTGGTGCACGACAGCGATCTGGTCGTCGCCACGCATGGCCGCTCGTTCTGGATTCTGGACGACCTCGCTCCGCTCCGCGAGCTGCGCGAGGCGACGGTAGCCGCCGGCGCGACGGGCGTTTACCTCTACCAGCCCGCGGGCGCCGTCCGGGCTCGCTGGAACGAGAACACCGACACGCCGGTCCCGATCGACGAGCCGGCGGGACGAAATCCTCCTGACGGCGCCCTGATTGACTACTATCTGGCGCGCCCGGCTGCCGGCCCGATTGTGCTCGAGATTCTCGATCACACCGGTGCCGTGGCGCGACGGTTCTCGAGCGGCGACGGAGCCCTTCCTGAGCCGCCGGACTCGGGGCTCAACATTCCTCCCTGGTGGATCAGGCCGCCGCAGCATCTCGGCCTCGATTCCGGGATGCATCGCTTCGTGTGGGACCTGCACGGGCTGCCACCGTCTGTGCTACGGCACGACTATCCCATTGCGGCGATTCTGGCGGACACGCCACGCGAACCCCGCGGGCCGTGGGTGCTGCCGGGCCGCTACGTGGTGCGACTGACGGTGGGCGGACGGGCGTACACGCAGCCCCTCATGGTGCGCATGGACCCGCGCGTCAGAGCGGCCCCTGGGGCGCTGGCCCGTCAGTGGGCGGTGGCCGCGGGCCTGGTGACGGCGTTGCAACGTGACTCGGCGGCGCTCGATCTCGTGCGCCGGCTGCGTCGGGAGATCACGGGCGCGCGGACGGGGACGATCGATTCACTGGTCCGGGCGACCATGCAGCTCGAGAGTGGACCGGACGGGCTCACCCGTCTGAACGGCCAGATTGCCGACCTCTACGGCCTGGTCGAAGCAGTGGACGCTGCCCCGACGCAACAGGCCGAGGCCGAGGCGCGGGAGCTGGCGCGACGACTCGCCGCCCTCGAGGCGGAGGTCGGGGCGCTCGCCGGGCGCTTCCGTTCGCTGCAGGGCCGCTTACAATAGACCATCATGATTCCCATCGACCACCAGCCGGCCGGTTACTGGGCCACGAACCTCTACGCGACGCCGCGCAAACGCCCCAAGTCCGAAGCGCCCGTCAGAGACCTGCCGCCGCGCGCGGCGCAGCGGTTCAAGCGCGCACGCGAGGGCATCCGAGCCCTCCGGCACGTCACGGAACAGGTGGTCTTCATGGGGACGGCCTGGAAATGGGTGTGGATGTACGAAGTCGGAGGGCGCAAGCTGGGATACCTCCATCCAATGGAGACCGGTCTCTCCGGCACTTTCATCGTCAGCGAAGCAGAAGAGCGGGAGCTCTCGGTCACGGACGGCCTGCCGCGCGCGTCCCGGCAGGCGATTCGTGACGGTCGCATGTCGGGCGGCGTGCGCTGGTGTTGGATGGAGTTCCCGGATTTTGAAACCGTCGACGCGTTCGTCGAAGTCATCCGTCTCAAGCATCAGCTCCTGGCGCGGCCCGAGTGAGCTCGGGCAGGGCTTGTGCGCCGTTTATCGGCAGCGCTACATTCTGGCGCCCGAAGCCGCTTCACCCACAGATCGATACATTCGCCATCGGTGCCTTTGGATGACGAAGAGGAGTGGCAACGTCGGGGCCGGCGTGGCGATCGCCGTGCTGATCGCGCTCCCGGCCGCGGCACAAACGGCTCAATCTGCTCCAGGCTACAAGGCTCCCGTCATCAGCGACACGGGGCGACTCAAGGGTCCCCGCCAGCCGATCTTTTTCCGTCACGACATCCACGCCGGGCAGGATCAGATCCCCTGCCTGTACTGCCACAATACGGTCGCGATCTCGAGCGAGCCCGGCATCCCGGCACTCCAGACGTGCTTCGGCTGCCATCAAATCATCGGCGGGTCCACGCCCTCCCATCAGGCGGAGATCAAGAAAGTCCGCGTGGCGTTTCTCACCAAGAAACCGCCCGAATGGGTGCGCGTGCACGCCCTGCCCGGGTTCGTACACTTTCCGCACCAGCGCCACATCAAGGTGCTGGGCACCGACGCCTGCGTCACGTGCCACGGCGACGTCCGCACCATGCCGCAGGTGTACCAATTCGCCACGCTGAAGATGGGCTGGTGCGTCAACTGCCACGTGCAGCGCAACGTGTCCCGCGACTGCACGCTGTGTCACTACTGAGGCCCCGATGGACCGCAGACGGTTTTTGACCGTGCTGGGAGCGACTGGTGGCGCCGCCGCGGCGGCGTCGGGGTGCGACATCGGTCCGGAACCGACCGAGCACCTCGTCCCATACGTCGTGCCGCCCGAGAACCAGGTGCCCGGGATCGCGACCTACTACGCCACCACCTGTCGTGAATGCGCCGCCGGATGCGGGCTGCACGCCAAGGTGCGCGAGGGTCGCGTGATCAAGCTCGAGGGGAACCCGGAGTCACCGATCAACCAGGGCCGGCTCTGCTCGCGCGGCCAGGCCGCGCTCCAGGGCCTCTACAATCCCGACCGCATCACCGATCCGATGGCCCGTGGGCCGAACGGCCAGTGGCAGAAGCTCAGCTGGGACGACGCGATCGGCCGCCTGCAAGCCCAGATGAAGCAGGCTCGCAGCAAGAGGGAGGGCATCGCGTTCGTCACGGGACTCGAGAGTGGCTCGTTCGGGGAGCTGGTGGACGCCTGGGTGAAGGAGATCGGCGGACGGCACGTCACCTACGAGCCCTTCGCCTTCGAGGCCGTGCGCGAAGGCAACCGGATCGCGTTCGGCACGGCGGCGATCCCGTCGTACGATTTCGCCAACGCGCGCTACATCATGTCGTTCGGCGCCGATTTCATGGAGACGTGGCTGTCGCCGGTCGCCTATCAGAACGGCTTCACGCGGGCGCACGCCTTCGACGCCGGCCGGGATGGCTCGATGGCCAAGTTCGTCTACGTCGGCCCACGTTTATCGCTGACGGGGATGAGCGCGGACGAGTGGATCGTCCCGAAGCCCGGCACGGAGTTCATGCTCGCGCTGGCGATGGCGCAGGTCATCCTGACGGAGCGGCTCGCCCCGTCGCTCTCTCCCGCCGAGGCCGGCCGGCTCCAACACCTGTTGCCGAGCCCGGAGCGCATTGCCGGGTCCGTCGGGGTGGAAGCCGGGAAGATTCAGCGCCTGGCGCGCGAGTTCGCTGCGTCCAAAGGCGGCTTGGCGGTCGCGGGTGGGATCGCCTCGCAGTATGCCAGCGGCGCCCTGCTCGTGGCGGCGGCAAACGTCCTGAATTACGTCGCGGGTCAGGTCGGGAAGACGGTCAAGTTCGGCCCCAATCACGCGCTCGAGGCCGCGGGCTCGTTCAAGCAGCTGACCGATCTGGTCGCCGACATGAAGGCGGAGAAAGTCGGCCTGCTGCTCGTCCACGGCGCCAATCCCGGTCACTCGCTGCCGGCCGCGTTCTCCGAAGCGCTCGGGCACGTCGGCTACAAGGTCAGTTTCGCGGCGTACTGGGACGAGACCGCCGCGGCGGCCGACCTCGTCCTTCCCGACTTCCACCCGCTTGAGCAGTGGAACGACTCGCGCCCGCGAGCCGGCGTGTACGCGCTGCAGCAGCCGGTGATGGAGCCGGTGTTCCCGAACACGCGGCACGCCGGGGACGTCCTCCTCCAAGCGTCGGGCAAATCGGGCGGTTTCAAAGACTATCTGCAGGGCCGCTGGCGGACGTTGCACACCCGGTATGGTCGTGGTCGCGGGTTCGAAGAGTTCTGGAGCGACGCGTTGCAGCACGGTGGGATCTACTCGGACGTTCCCACGCAACCGGTGCGACTTGGCCCGGATATCGCGCGCCTCGTGGCCGGCGCGACCGGAACCTCGCTCCAGCTCACCACGCTGATCGTCTTCCCCTCGATTGCCCTGCATGACGGCCGCGGAGCGAACAAACCCTGGCTTCAAGAGCTTCCCGACCCGGTCTCCAAGATCACCTGGCACGGCTGGGTGGAAGTGCATCCTGAGACCGCGGCCAAGTGGCAGCTCGCGAACGGCGACGTCGTGCTCCTCAGGTCGCCGCATGGAGCGGTGCGTGCGCCCGCCTGGATCACCCCCGGTATCCGCCCGGACGTGCTCGCGGTCCCCACGGGCCAGGGCCACAAGGCGTACGGGCGGTACGCGAAGGACCGTTCCTTCAATGCGTTCGAGCTCCTGAGTCCCGACCCCGCCGACTTCGGTGGTCGGGCGTTCGTCGTCGGTGTGACTGTCACCAAGACCGCCGACCACCGCCGGCTCGCCACCATCGAGGGCGACGCGCGCGAGCAGGGTCGCGGGGTGATCGAAGTGCTGGGGCTGGACCGGGCCCGGGCGCTCAAGCGGGGCCAGCATCCGTTCGCGGAGCGCGAGGCACCCCCATATGCCGAGAAGGCGTTGGAGGAGTGGGCCGAGGCCCAGCACAAGAAGGCGTCGCTCGGCAACTACGCGGGTGAGCACCCGCGGTGGGGGATGGCGATCGACCTCGCGAAATGCACGGGGTGCTCCGCGTGCGTCACGGCGTGTTATGCGGAAAACAATCTGGCGACGGTGGGCGAAGAGCTCGTGGTCCGCCGACGGCAGATGAGCTGGCTTCGGATCGAGCGCTACTACACCGGCGAGGACGAGGGTCACGCGCGCGCGGTCGTGACGCCGATGCTGTGCCAGCAGTGCGGTAACGCGCCCTGCGAGCCGGTGTGCCCGGTGTACGCCGCGTACCACACCGCCGACGGCTTGAACGGCCAGGTCTACAACCGGTGCGTAGGCACGCGCTACTGCGCCAACAACTGTCCGTACAAGGTCCGCTACTTCAACTGGTTCAACTACGCCGAGCAGGGCGGGGAGTGGGAAAGCTGGCCGGACCCGCTCAACATGCTGCTCAATCCCGACGTCACGGTGCGCGAGAAGGGCGTGATGGAGAAATGCACCTTCTGCGTGCAGCGGATCCGTGGGGCGCAAAACCGGGCGCGGCTCGAGGATCGCAACGTGCAGGACGGCGACATCACGCCCTCGTGCGCGCAGGCGTGCCCGTCCGAGGCAATCGTGTTCGGCGACCTGCACGACAAGACGTCCCGCGTCGCGGCCCTCGCGCAGGATCCGCGTGGCTATCACGTCCTCGCGGGGCTCAACACGCTCCCGGCGATCACGTACCTCGCGAAGGTCGTGCACGGCGGCGCGGCGGAGCCCAAGAACGATGGCTGACCGGCCCGCCTCCCGCGTCACCTACGACTTCGTCACGCGTGCGATTGCGCGCACGCTTGAGACTCCGGGCAAGGGGTATTTCGCGCTCTTGACCGCGGCGGTCGTCCTGCTCGCCGTCGGCATTGTCACCCTGTGCTTCCTGATCCGCTACGGGTTGGGGCTCGCGGGCTATTCGCACCCGGTGTACTGGGCGGTCTTCATCACCTGCTTTGTGTTCTGGGTCGGTATCGCGCACTCGGGGACGCTGATCTCGGCGATCCTCTTCCTGTTCCGGTCGGGATGGCGCACCGCGGTGTACCGGACCGCCGAAGCGATGACGGTCTTCGCCGTCATGACGGCGGGACTGTTCCCGCTGATTCACATCGGCCGGCAGTGGTACTTCTACTGGCTGATCCCGTATCCCAACGAGCGCGGTCTGTGGCCGAACTTCAAGTCGCCGCTCATCTGGGACGAGTTCGCCATCGGTACCTACTTCACCGTGTCGACGGTGTTTCTCATCACGGGCCTGATCCCGGACATCGCGGCGGTGCGCGATGTCGCGACGGGCTGGCGCAAGAAGCTCTACGCGATCTGCGCCCTCGGGTGGCGCGGCACCAACGAGCAGTGGCGCCACTTCACGCGCGGGTACCTTTACCTGGCGGCGCTCGCGACGCCCCTGGTGCTGTCCGTGCACAGCGTCGTCTCCTGGGATTTCGCCATGGCGCTCGTGCCGGGATGGCACGCGACGCTGTTCGCGCCGTATTTCGTCGCCGGCGCCATCTACTCGGGCGTCGCGATGGTCATCACGCTGCTCGTGCCGATCCGAAAGCTATTCCACCTCGAAGCTCTCATTACGGTCAGCCACTTCGAGAACCTCGCGAAGCTCTGTCTGTTGACGGGGCTGATCGTGAGCATGTCCTATTGCACCGAGAATTTCGTGGCGTGGTTCAGTGGCAACCCGCACGAGCGCGCGGCGTTCTGGTATCGGGCGTTCGGACCGTTCTGGTGGGCCAGCTGGACGATGAACATCTGCAACGGGCTCCTGCCGTGGCTGCTGTGGTCCAAGAAAGTCCAGACCAACATTCTCGGATTGTTCGTGGTGTCGATCTTCGTCAACATCGGGATGTGGTTCGAGCGCTACGTGATCATCGCCGTGTCCCTGGCCGGTGAGCCGTTCGAGCGGTTCGCCAACGCCGCCTACAATCCGACCTGGGCCGACTGGGGCATCATGGCCGGAAGCTTCGGGTGGTTCTTCATGTGGTTCCTCCTGTTCGTGAAGATCTTCCCGGCCGTCTCGATCTCGGAGGTGAAGGAAGTCCTGCCGCCGCCGCGCCGCGGAAAGGTGACGGCCGCGTGAAGCTCGTGAACCCGCTCACCGCGATCTTCCACCCGCCGCCCACGCCGGGTGTCCTGGCGGTGTTCGGCCAGCTCGATGCCACCGTGGACGCCATCGGCCGGCTCCGGGCCGCCGGCCACACCGATTTCACCGTGTACTCGCCGATTCCGCGGCACGAGATCGAGGACGCGCTCGACCAGCCGGTGAGCCCGGTCCGGATGTTCACGCTCATCGGCGGGATCGCGGGCTGCGCCATCGGCGCGTGGATCACGCTCTACATGTCGTACGATTGGCCGATCGTGCTCGGCGGTAAGCCGATCGGCTCCATCCCACCGTACGTCGTGATCATGTTCGAGATGACGATCCTGTTCGGCGCCCTCTCGACCATCCTCGGGATCCTGTTCAACGCGCTGTTTGCGGCGCGCCGCTTGGGAACCGTCGCGTACGATCCGCGCTTCACCAACGACAAGTTCGGGATCTTCGTACCGAGCGAGTCGGCGCGCGCCGGGCAGGTCGAGTCCCTGCTCAAGACCGCCGGCGCGGAAGAGGTGCGCCGTGCGTAAGCACCCCGCCGCCCTAGCCGCGCTTGCCATCGTGCTGGCCCTCGCCTGCGATCCGGACAACGTGGTGCACCAGATCGGGTGGTTCGCTACGATGCGGCACCAGCGCAGCATCAAGCCGTATGCGCACCCGATTCCCCCCGTCCCGGGCACCGTGCCCGTGACCGGCCCGGAGCCGCTCATGAGCCTTCAGACGGCCGACCGGCTGGTGAATCCACGCACCCGCACGTCGGAGTCGATCAATCGCGGCCGGTTCGTCTACGAGACGTATTGCCTCGTGTGCCACGGGCCCGCGGGCCACGGCGACGGTCCCATTTCGTCGGCGGCGGGGGGGCCGTTCATTGGCGTGCGGTCGCTGGTGAACGACACCATCGCCCGCCGCACCGATGGGTACATCTACGCGGTCATCGTGAGCGGCCAGGTGATGGGTCGGGGGCTGATGCCCGTCTACGGCGACAAGGTGCGCGGCACGGATCGCTGGGACTTGGTGAACTACGTCCGCACTTTGCAGGCCGAGGCGAAGGGCGCGCGGCGATGAGCGCCACCACGACCGCTGGTCGCGAGGTGTTGGTCGAGAAGGCGCGGCAGTTCCCTGCGCGAACCTTCATGCTGCTGGGCGTGCTGGTCGCGATCGCCGGCGGGGCGTTGTTCCTGTGGGTGTTGGCCGAGGGTCGCTCAGCGCGGGCGTGGCAAGCGTGGCACGTGAACTTCATGTTCTGGACCGGCATGGCCCAGGGCCTCGTCGTGTTCGCCGCGACGCAGAAGCTCGCCAAAGGACACTGGTCCGGGGTCATCATCCGGTTCGCCGAAGCGGCGGTGGCGTTCCTGGTGGTGTCCCTCGCGCTGTACCTCGGACTCGTAGTCGGCCGCGAGCACATCTTCGGCTGGCTGCACGATCCTCGCCCCGATCTCGGCGCCTGGCTCACGACCAAGTTCTTCTTCGTGCGCAACTGGGTGATTTACGCGCTCCTCACCTGGCTGTCGTGGCGGTTCGTGCGGCATGACATGGCGCCGGACATCCATGAGCTCGCCGACGGTCGGCCGGCCGACCGACTGGAAGGCCGGGATGTCATCTCCCGCGACGCGGCTTTCGTCGTGCTCGGCTTCGCGTTCGGCTACAGCCTGCTCGCGTTCGACCTCATGATGTCCCTGGCGCATAAATGGGTGAGCAGCCTGTTCGGCGTCTTCTACTTCATGGGCAGCTTCCTCGCCGCGTTGATGGCGCTCGCCGTGCTCGCGGTCGTGTTGCGCCGTTGGATGGGTCTCGAAGAGCTGTTCTCCGCCAAGCAGCAGCACGATCTGGGCAAGCTGTGCTTCGGCTTTACGGTCTTTTGGGCGTACCTGATGTGGGCGCAATTCCTCGTGATCTGGTACGGCAACCTGCCCGAGGAGACGTACTTCATCTTCTACCGGCTAATCGGTCCATGGAAACCGGTCGGTGTCGCAGTCTTCCTCCTCGTCTTCCTCGCCCCGTTCATCGGCCTCCTCGGCGTGCGACCAAAGAAGCACGCGCCCACGTTGGCGGCGTTCGCGCTCGTGAGTCTCGCGGGGATCTGGCTCGAGCGGTACCTGGAGATCGTGCCATCCGCCAACGGTGGAGCCGGGCCGGCGATCGGCTTGCCTGAGCTCGGCGCGACGCTCCTCTTCGGTGGCTTGTTCCTCCTGTCTGTGGGTTGGTTCGGCGCGCGCTATCCAATGGTGTCGCCACGTCTCGCCGCCGATACCGTGGAGCGAGAGCAACACTAGTATTCTTTCTCGCTTCATCGTTTCCTGACATCTGCCTCGCGGCCCCCTGGCGTTGTGGGAGGGTAGTATCGACCGCGCCAGACACCGGGCGCACACGTTTCCACGTCGCAGGCGGAGGCTCTATGCGGTTTCACGTAGCGTGGCTGGCAGCGGTCGTGATGGTCCTTGGTGCCTGCGGCAGCTCGACCTCGCCAGGCGGGGGCGGCGGTGGGGGTGGGCATAGCACCACCATCACGGTCGGAAACGACTTCTTCAACCCCACGCCGGACACCGTGCCTGCAGGGGCTGTCACCTTCACTTGGTCGACGCCGTCTAACGGCCACAACGTCACGTGGGACTCCGGTCCGGGTACGCTGCCCGCTAACTCGACGACGATGGGCTCGGGAACCTATGTAGCGACGCTGCAGGCGGGAACGTACCAGTACCACTGCAGCATTCACGTTGCGCAAGGGATGCGCGGCACGATCGTCGTCCAGTAGAACGCTCCGGAGGCTCGATGGAACCGATGTGGCTCGGTAGAGTGGTGGGGGGAATTGGTCTGGCGCTTCTGGCGTCCTGTGGAGGCTCCACATCACCCTACGGTGGAGGGGGCGGTGGTGGGGGGGGCGGGGGTGGCGGCGGCGGCGGGCACTCCACGACGATCACGGTTGGGAACGACTTCTTCAGCCCGACACCGGACACCATTCCCGCGGGGCAAGTGACCTTCAACTGGGCGGCGGGCTCGGTCGGGCATACAGTGACGTGGGACAGTGGTCCGGGGACCCTGCCGGCGAACGTTCCATTGAAGAGCTCCGGCACGTCCACGGCGACGTTGCAGGCGGGGACCTATCAGTATCACTGCGAAATCCACGGCGGTCCGGGGACCGGAATGCACGGTACGATCGTCGTTCAGTGAACTGATCTGACGACAACCGCTCCCGGAGCGCAGCCAGCTCCGGGATAGACCCAGGGCTCGATCTAGGGCGCGAGCGGCCGAAGCAGGCGCCGCAAGGCCGCGAGTGAGTCGGCGGGGAGCGGCCCACGGACATCCACGAAGAAACCGGACGCGGCCTGGCTTGCATTTTCCATCACGGCAGTCGGAGGTGTCGCCGACTTGCGTGCCCGCGTTGTGACTGAATCGGCGACGCGCGCGTTGGGCAGCGCGTGGGCGCCAGGGCTGACACTGTCGCGGCGCATCTCACCTGCCCCCGTGACCACGACCTGATCGAGCTGTAGCGGCACCGCCCGTGCATTGATCACGTCGATCACCGTCGACGCATCGAGCGCCTGCTCGATGATCACCATCCCGGAGTAGCCGAGCATGCGCGCCCGGTAGATTCCCCGGATCGGCACGTCCGGTACGACCAGCGGGTCCCTGCCGAGCAGAACACGCGCGCTGTCGACTCCGATCGGACCATCTCTCAGTGCGTAGCCACGGTCGCCGACTCGCATCATCTCCGGACGCGCGGGTGCGGGTGCGGCGGCCTTGGCGGCAAGTCGTCGCCCGTCGACGACCATAGGTGCCGACTCCCTGACGCCGAGCGCGTTGGCTCCGGCAACCGCAATGGAGTCGGCCATCGGTTGGTGTAGTCTCTCTTGCTTCCGTTTCTCTTCCACCGACGTACCGAGGGCCGGCGGGGCCGGGGCCGCTGGTTGTGACGTTCGGACGCGTCGCTCGGGGAGGCTCTGCCGCTCGAGCAGAGCGACGCTGTCGGGCCCGAGGGCGCGGGCGGGAGCGGGGGCAGCAGCGGGGGCGGGAGCATTCTGCGCGACCCGGCTCGCCACAGCTGGATGCTCGGACGGCATCTGCTCGAGCCGCGTGGAACGGCGCTCGCCAAGGTAACTCCCGATGCCCAATGCCAAGGCGATCGTCGCTGCCCACGCGAGCGGCAGGCGTGCCTGCCACCACAGGCGCACCGGTGGCCGCACGTCACCGGGGCGGAAGGGCGGGAGGTCGCGATCCGGCGGCGCGGCCCGCGCGAGCAGCTCCGCGGCGCGGGCGATCAACGCGCGCTCCTCCTCGAGGCGCTCCCGACAGGCGGGGCACTGGGCGACGTGCGCCTCGACGCTCTGGGCCTCGGGCGGCGATAACTCGCCGTCCAGGTAGGCGTGCAGGGTTCCGTCATCCACGTGCGACATGTTCACCCTTTTCTCCCGCTTCGTGCGCTTCCACCAGTCTGCGGCGCGCCCGCGCCAACGTCGTGCCCACTGCGCCCTGCGCGAGCCCGGTGTGCGCGGCGATCTCCGAATACGATAGTCCCGAGTCCCACAGCAACAACACCTCTCGGTCGCGCGGTGTCAGCTGGTCGAGTGCGGCTCGCATCTGGGCGCGTTCGTGCTCCGCCTGGAAGATCTCGTCCGAGGCCGGCGTGCCCTCGGCAGATTCCGCCGTCAGGAGTGTGAGGTGCCGCCGCTCCCGCGCCGCGCGCCGCGCCTCGTCCCGCGCCATGTTCGCCGCCACGATGAAGAGCCACCCCCGTGCGTTCCCCGGTTTGTGGACCACCGCCCGCGCGAACGCCTCCTGGGCGAGGTCTTCGGCACGCTCGGCGTCCCACACCTTGCGGTACAGGAATCGCACCAGCGCCCGGTAGGTCGTCCGGTAAATCTCGGCCAGGCTGTCAGCGCTCACATCGCTCACGATCGAAAATCGCGCACCAGGGCGGCGAGCTCGCCATCGGTCCAGGCGGTCTTGCCCGCGGCCGTGATCCTGAGACTCACGCGGTGTCCCGCGACGAGCACGGCGGGCTCGAGCGTGGCGGGCCCGCGCAGCTCGGGCAGCGCCCGGAGTAGCGCAAAGTACGCGTCACTGAAGGCCGCCACCGTCACCACGCGCAGTGAGTCGCCGTGCCCGATGTCCGTCCACGTGCTGTCTCGCCAGGCGAACACCCGCCCGCCGACCCGTTGTGTCCGAGTCCCTCGCCGAGCATCAGGTACGGCGATCGAGTCCGCGGCGCCGGTCACGACGACGGCATCCAGGTTGACCGAGCTCGACAGCCGGCGTTCCTTCCGCGCGCGACCCACTGCCTGAGCGCCGGCCTGGTCGGCAGGCGCGGGCCGGGCGTTGAGAAGATCCGGTCGCTGCGCGACCACGCCGGGCTCCTGCACGAGATACGATGTGTACTCGGTGAGGATCCCATAGCGCAGGGCGAGTCGCTTCAACTCGGTCACGATCTCGGGGTTCGCGCCGTGTAGGCGGATCTCCCGCGACAGAGTGCCGGTCTTACGCGCCGCCCACAGCTGCTGCACGTACTCCGGGCCCGACTGCTCGTCCCCGAAGCGCGCGCCGGTCGCGAACCGCTCCTCGTGCCCGTTCCTCCGCCCAGTAACCGTGACAGACCTCTCCCCTCTCCCCTCTCCCCGATAGCGCCCAAAGACGACGAGCTCGTCTCCCCCGAACAGGTCCGGCAACCCTTCCGGCTGCAGGTCGTACAGCTCCACGCCATCCCCCTGGATCGCGAGATCCGTGAGCACCGGTGAAGCGATCTTCGCCGCGAGCGCGCCCACCGCTTGCTCGATGTCCCCACCAGGCTGGATGTACTCGGTCACGCCGCGCGCCCGCTCGGTCAGTCGGTCGAGCAGGTACGTGTTCACGTCGTATCCGATCCCGAACGCAAAGACGCGGAACGCGCCCCGACCGCGCTCCGCCTGCCCGGCGATCTGCTCGGGGTCCGTCTCGCCGACGGTCGGCATGCCGTCCGTCAGGAAGACTATTACCCCGAGCGCGCCATCACGGGGTGGTTGGGCGAACGCCTCGGCGAGCGCGCCGGCGATGTTGGTGCCACCGTCGGTGTCGAGGCGACGCACCCAGTCCTGAGCGGCGCGGACGCTGTCCGGGGTCCCGGGCGTCCACCCGGCGGCGTAGCGACGCACGCCGTTCCCAAAGCTGATCACTCGGAACCGATCGCCGGATCGCAGGCCGCCGAGCAGCTGTACCAAGGCCGCACGCGCCTGATCGAGTTTCTCCCCCGACATCGAGCCCGACACATCGAGTACCGCCACGAGGTCCCGCGACAGCGATGGCGTGGCGGTGGTACCTGCGCCCGGAGCGAGCAATAACATGAAAAAGCCGTCCTCGCCGACCGACTGACTCGTAATCAGCGACATGCCCACGAGACCGCGGGCCAGGGGCAGGAAAAGCTCGAAGTCCCCTCTGGCCGTCGTGTCGGCGAGCGCGATCTCGAGCCGATCACCATCGCGTCTCGACGTGACCCGGTGGGTGGGTGAATACGGGTCCCCGAACCGGCTGGCGCTGTCGACGGCGATCCGGAATCCGCGCGGTGCCGTCGCACCGGGGCCTGCGCCTGCGACGTAGCGGAACCGCCACGCGTCGCCCACGCGGTCGAGCATCTGCGTATAACGCAGCGTGATTTTCCGGGTCTCGCCCGCCGCGATGGGAAAGACCCTGGCGCGCAGGAGGCCGTGCCCGGCGAGCTCGATCAAAGCGGGGTCGCGCTTGCGACGCACGATCTCCTCGTAAATCGAGCGGGCTTGGGCGGCGTCCATGGGCTCGCCTTTGAGCTCGCGGTCGCCCTGCCAGAGCGAGAAATCGCTGAACGTCGCTTCGCCGGGAAGCGGATACAGATAGCTCGCCTCGTCGAAGAGGGCGCCGTCGTTCCGGAACCATTCCTCGACGCTCACGCGTGCCACTCGGCCCGTGACCGCCACCTGGACGGCGCTGCGAATCTTGACGATGCTGCCGCGGGGCATGGGGGTTGGAAGCGGCCGAACGGGCTCGATCCAACCTTGTCCAGCGGCGCGGCCGAGCGGCAGGAGAAGGAGGGCAAGCAGGGCGCGGACGTGAAGCGGCGAAGCCATGGGGAGCGACTCCCGTGAGAGACGTGATGAGAGACGCTTGGCCGGTGGCCGATTGCACACGTCCGGGAGGAAATGACGCGCGGGTCTGGTACGTCGTGGCGTGCGAAGGGGTTGCGGCGGGTGTGGGAGTGTGCCCATCTTGGGTGCGCCGCAGCGCTCGCGGTGCAGGGTTGCCGCGCCTACTGGACGGGGAATCGTGCCGCGCTACACCTACCGCCGTCTGACGAAGCTACCCAGCACCGCCGACGAGCTACGCCGCCACACCGTGCTCAATCTTCCCGGCATGTTGCACGGCCTCAGCTTCGAGCACACGGTGATGGGGCCTGGCGCCGTCGCACCGATCTCGGTCGAGGACGAAGCGGGGATTCTCATCTTCACGCTCGCCGGGCGCGGCATCATGTCGCTCGACGGCGATCGCATTGAGGTGTCGGCGAACGATCTGGTCCATATCCCGGCGGGCGTTCCTTACGGCTTGCAAACGCTCGGTGGGACGGATTGGGTGTACGTGGTACTCCAAGCTCCGGCCGTCTGATTCAAGCCACCGCGCACTGGTTCGGTCCGAACTCCAGGATTTCCGCGTCGGTCTCCGACACGTCCGCCAGGCCCAGATTCGCTAGCTTGATCGTGCGGTAGCTCTCGGGCGGCGTGGTGGTGTGCGCGATCACCCATTTCCGGAAGGACTCGGGGTCTTGGATCGCGGCCGCCTCGTTGGTTGCAATGACCACGTCGAAACGAGCGCCGATGCTGCGGTCCGCCCGCCGCTCCCGCTCGCCCGTGTAGTGTGCGGGCAGCACGACGAGGTCTCCCGGCCACTCCGACCGCACACGCTCGAGGCTCTCCCACAGTCGTGCCGCCCAGGCGTCGCGCTGGCCTCCGAGGTCAGGCCGTCCGACCGACTGTACGAACAGGAAGTCGCCGGTGAGCGCCAGCGCCTCGTCGGCCACGAGGGCGAGGCTGCCGAGCGTGTGGCCCGGGACATGGACGGCGCGGAGCGTGGCGCGCCCGAAGGCGACGGTGTCGCCATCTGTGAGCGGCTGATAAGCGATGCGCCCTTCCGCTCCGTCGTACGGCGAACGGGCGTCCTCTGGATGGATGAAGTATGGAACCTGCCACCGGGCGGCAGCCGCGCGGGCGCCGCTCAAGTAGTCGGCGTGCATGTGCGTGTCGATCACGGCGGCGGCCGTCGCGCCGGCCTCCTTGAGCAGCACGTCGTAGGCGTCCACATGGCGGCCCGGGTCCACGACGACGGCATCTCCATCGCTCACTAAGAGGTACGACAGCGCACCCTTGCCGACCCGATCGATCTGGATCACTCGCTCGAGTGCTGTGGTCGGAGACAGTGAGCGGGGCAGATAAACCGTTTCCCAGGCGGCCATGCCCCCCGCTACGGAATAGGCCTCGAACCCGCGCTGCCGCAGGAACTGCGTCGCCGGCCTGCTCGAGTTACCGTGCCCGCAGATCACCGCGACCGGAGCGTCCGGGTCGAGGCGCAGCGGCTCGAGCGTAGCGAGCCGATACATTTCCGACGCTGGAACGGCGCGGAAGTCGAGCGTCGCGCCGAAGGTGACGCGCCCCTGCGCGACGCGCTCGGGCGCCCGAACGTCGAGCAGCTGAACCCGCTCACCGGCGTCGAGGCGGCGCGCGAGCTCGGGCGCGGCGATGTGAGGCACGGCGGTATCCGACATGGGTTTGGAGTGTCGTCGGGGTGAGGCTAAAACGCAACGCCCGGTGCGAGTCCCGAGGACTCCCGTTTTGTAGGCACGCGAATATATTGTGAACGCGTTCACAAGCACGTACCGTCATCGTACCGGAGGAGGAGTTCTGCAATGCGGTTGACCCTGCTCACCACGCTCGTCGCGTTCGGCGCCATCGCCTGCGGCAGCGAGAAGAAGCCTGCGACCGCGCAGGCGGAAGCTGCGACCCCCACCCCCGCGCCCGCGGCATCCCCGGCGCCCGCTTCCGCGGCGCCCGCGGCCGAACCGGCCGGGTCCGTCGTCGAAGTCAAGATGACGGGTGATGGCACGACCAAGGCGGCATTCGAGCCGGCCACGCTCACCATCAAGGCCGGCACGACCGTCCGGTTCATCAACGTCTCGGGTGGTCCGCACAACATCGCGTTCTTTAGCGATTCGATCCCGAAGGGCGGTGCCGAGGCTCTGAAGAAGGGGATGGCCAACGCGATGAGCGACCTGACAGGACCCTTTCTCACGCAGCCCAACGAGAAGTACGATATCTCGTTTGCTGGAGCGCCGGCGGGGACGTACAAGGGTTACTGCATGCCGCACGTCGCGTTCAACATGAAGATCACGATCAAGGTGCAGTAGCAGCACCGATCGTCCCGAACCGAAACGGCCCCGGGGTTCTGGGGCCGTTTGACTTTCGGGGTAGGGCCCGGGATGTTCTCCCGTTCGAGGCATTCCGTGTCGGCCTTCTTCGAACGTCTGCGTGCGGCCCTGGCCCCGGACTACGAGCTGCTGCGCGAACTGGCGAGCGGCGGCATGGGGACGGTGTACCTCGTGCGCGACGTGGCGCTCGACTGCTCAAGAGCCGTGAAGGTGTTGCGGCCGGAGCTTTGGACTGCCGAAGCGTCCCGGCAGTTCGTCCAGGAAGCGCGTATACTCGCCGACCTAAGACACCCGAACATCGTAGCCGTTCATACGGTCCAGGCGAAGGATGGCCTGGACTTTTACGTGATGGATTACCTGGAGGGGGAGACCCTTCAAGCGCACCGCGAACGGCACGGGCGCCTGTCCAAGGACGACGCCCGCAAGCTCGGCCGCGACTTGTTGGCAGCGCTCAGCAAGGCTCATCGGAAGGGTGTCATCCATCGGGACGTGAAGCCTGCCAACGTCTTCCTTGGCGAGGATGGGGCGGTGCTGACTGATTTCGGCATCGCCCTCCGTCTCACCGATCAGCAGCGATCCGATCCGAACATCCTGCGCGGCACGGCCGCGTACATGGCGCCTGAGCAGTTCGCCGGGGTGGAAGCCGACGCGCGCACGGATATCTACGCAGCCGGGATGGTGATCTACGAGGCCTTCACGGGTATCCGTTGGGAAAAGAGCTCGCCGAGAGACGGAAACTGGTCGGGCGCACGGTGGCTGGTCGCGCGCGTCCTGCGTCGTAGTCTTGCGCTGAAGCCCGGGGATCGCTGGCCCGATGCGGGGTCATTCCGTCGCGCGCTCTGGCGAACGCGCGTATGGCCGTATCGGTTTCGAACGCTGCTCCTGACGCTCGCCGGATTGGTTGCGGGCACGATCGGGACCGCTTGGCTCGTCCACCGGGGCCAGGAGGGCTTGTGGCCGTTCGGTCCGTCCGCATCGGTGGAGCTGTATGTCCGCCCGTTCGATCCTACGGGCACGAGCGGCAGGGCTATCACGGCGGGCGTCGCGGACGCCCTGGTCCGAAAACTGAGGGGATATCCCGACTTCTCGGTTCACGGACCGGAGGCGCCGCCGTTGTTCCGCCGAAACGCCGCGTTGGTCCTCGCGGGAACGGTGAGTGAGGCTAGGGAGTCCCTCCTCGCGGAAGTCCGTATTCAGGCGACGAGAGGCGGTCAGGCGAGCGTGATCATCGTCGCGGGGGAGTCTCGTCACCTCGAAGCGTTTGTCGACGCTCTCGAGCTGGCCGTCGTGCGGCTGATCTGGAATCGCCAGAATCCACTGGACTCTTCGCTCCCGACCGGAGCTCTGCCGCGGTCGGCGGTGGGGCTGGCGGCATGGCTTGCGGCCGAGCGGTTATTCGCAGACGCGCGTTGGGGACAAGCCGACTCGGCGTACACCGCGGCGGAGGCGACTGACAGCACGTGTTGGCTGTGCTATTGGCGGCACCGCGAGGTACAACAATGGCTCGGTCAGGACCCCGATCCGGACCTTGCGGCGCGGTACCTGCCCCATCTCGAGTCTTTTCCCGTCCGCTACCAGAGCCTGATGCGCGCCGTCGAGCTCCCTCTGCGAGCGCGCCTCGATTCGCTGCGCGCCACGACACGGGAGTCGCGTGACTTCTTCCCAGCATGGTTCCAATTGGCCGACGAGTTGTACCATCGCGGCCCGCTCGTAGGGTTCTCCCGCGCGGACGCGGTTGAGGCGTTCCAAATGGCGGCGCGTCTACGCCCGGCGTTCGGCCCGACCTTGGAGCACCTGGCGTGGGCGCTGACGGCGGAGGGCGATTCCTCCGGCGCCTGGGCCGCGTGGTCACAACTCAAGGCACTCGGGGAGCCGAGCGATCCGTTCACACTGGCCATTCGGGCACTGTTGCGCGTTGGCTATGCATCTCGATTCCTTGATTCCGCCGCCGCAGGCGAGGTCCTCCGCCGAGCATTAGGGAAGTCCCAGATCCAGCATTTCGAGCAGCTCGCCGCCGGACCCCGCTACCTCGCGACGTTCGACGCGCCCGACGGGGCCGTCTCCATGGGGATGCTGTTTGCGAAGTCAAAGGATCGCGTGCTCCAGCGCTCGGGGCTCATCGCCGCTGCGCTAGGGAACGTTTCAAGTGGGCAACTCGGGCAAGCACGGGTCGAGTTCGCGCGCCTGGATGATCGCTTCGACGTGCCGGACCTGGGGCTGATGGAACCGGAGCTCGATGGAGTCCTCATGCTCCTCGGCCGGGAGCCATCCCCGGCGCTCGAGGATTGGCCCGATGTCGCTCAGGCCCTCGGACGGTACGCGGACACGAGAGCGAATCCTGGGGTGCGGCGCCGAGCGGCCTGGATCCTGGTGCTGGCGGCCCGACGGTTGGGTGGAGTGGACACGGCGCAGTACCGCCCGGTGTTGGCGGAAGAGCCGGCTCCGAGACCGCTCGGTCGGTTGCTCGCGGCAGATGGCCTGGCGCGGCGCGGGCACTACCGCGATGCGCTGGTCGCTACCGACACTCTAGGAGAACTCGAAGCCCCCGCGTTGTCGGGACCGGTGCCGGTCGATCCGTTTTACCGGACCGTTCTCCATGTGCTGCGCGCGGAGTGGTTGCGATCGGCGGGCGAGTCTGACGACGCCGCGCGGGAGCTGGTTTGGTACCAGAACAACGATGTCTCGGGGTTACCCACGCGCGATCCTCAGGTGGCCGATGTCGACTGGGCGTTCGGAACGTTCGCCCGTTGGTGGCGCGCGCCCTTGCTGGAGCAAGAGGACAGGCGCGAAGAGGCGTGTCGTGCATATCGTGACGTTGCCCGGCTCTGGTCGCGGGGTGATCCGCCCTTCCGCGCCCGGGCCGACAGCGCCGCCCGTCGTCTGGTGAGGCTCCATTGCAAGGAGGCTGCGTGATCGTGGTTCGCGCACTCGGGCCGGTGGATGTGCGCGTGCGCGGGGCGGCCGCTCCGGCGGAGCTGCTGTGGAAGAAGAACTTGGCGCTGCTCGTGTACCTCGCGCGCTCGCCGAAGCGCGCCCGAACACGCGAGCACCTCGTGGGGATGCTGTGGGGAGACAAGCCAGATGAAAAGGCGCGACGCTCCCTCAACGAAGCTCTGCGAGAGCTGCGCCGGTCCACGAGCGACGGCGCGCTCCAGTCCGACAACACGCAGGTACGGGTGACCGCTGAAGCGGTGGAGCTCGATACGGACGAATTCGAGACGCTGGCGCGAGCCGGGGACTATGCCGGTGCCGCGAGTCTCGTGCACGGCGAGTTCATGGAGGGGTTCAGCGTGAAGGGGGCGTCCGAATTCGATTTGTGGCTGTCGACGGAGCGGGAGTTCTGGCGCCGGCGCTGCGTTGACGTCCAGGTGCTGCGGGTCGAGCAGCTCAACGCGGGCGGAAGCGTGGCGGCGGCGATCGACCTGATCAGCGCGGCGCGCAGGCTCGACTGGCGCCGCGAATCCGCGGTGCGGACGGCCATGCGTGCGCTCGCGCTCGCCGGCGATCGGGCGGGGGCGCTGGCGCTGTCCGACGAGTTCGTCGCCCGACTGAAGCGAGAGCTCGGGGCCGAGCCCGACGCGGAGACGCGGGCGCTGGCGGGGCGTGTGCGCCAAGAGCGCGAGTGGCGACTGCCGGAGGGTGCGCCGCAGGAGCCGTCCGGCGGCCCGCAACGGGTCCCCCTCGTGGGCCGGGCGGCGGAGCTGGAGCGGCTGAGCGAAGCGTGGACCACGTGCCGGACAAAGTCACAGGGCACGGTGGTGGTGATCGAGGGGGACGCGGGGACCGGGAAGACACGACTTGCGGAGGAGTTGGTAGCCCGTGCCCGGCTCGACGGCGCCGTGGCGGTGGGAGTACGCGCCGTCGAAGCAGATGGCGCGGAGCCGTGGAGCGGAGTCTTTGGGATCGCGCGCGGCGGACTCCTCGAGGCTCCGGGTGTCGCCGGAGCACCGCCCTCCGCCCTCGATCAACTGCGCGGCCGGGCGCCGGCCGACGCGCCGGGCCGCGCGTTCTCGGAACTGCTGCAAGCCGTCGCAGAAGAGCAGCCCGTGGTCGTGTTCCTCGACGACGCGCAGTGGCTTGATCGGGACTCCCTGTTGGCCCTCTGCGCCGCCGCCCGCGACTTGGCCGGCGCACGCGTGTTGTGCCTCATCACCGTGGCCCCCCAACCCGCGCCGCCCGAGCTGGACGAGCTTCGGGCCCGCGTAGGTCGAGAGCTCCCGGGCGCTGTCGTGAAGGTCGGGCCACTGGGCGAGGACGCCGTACACGAGCTCGCCCACCGGGCGTTGCCTTCATATACGACTGGGCAACTCCAGCGCGTCACACGTCGCGTGCTGGCCGACACCGCGGGCATACCCCTGCTGGTGGGAGCGCTCCTGGCCGCGGTGGCGAGTGGTTTGGAGCTGGGGGCACACGGCGGAGCCTGGCCGGAGACCAATAGAACACTCAACGATACGTTGCCGGGGGAGCTCCCGGACAACGTCGTCGCAGCTATTCGGGTCAACTTTCGCCGGCTGTCGGCCGGCGCGCAGGAAGTGCTGGTCGTAGCGGCGGTCCTCGGGGGACGCGTGAGCACGGCGCGGCTCGAGCGGGCGTCGGGAGTCGCGGGAGAGTCGCTGGCCCGCGCACTCGACGAGCTGGAGTGGCAGCGCTGGCTCGTGGCCGAGCGACGAGGTTACACGTTCGTGGCGCGTATCGTCCGGCAGGTGCTCGATCGGGACATGCTCGTTGAGGGGAAGCGCCAACGGATCAGAAGTGCCGACACTTGACCTGGCCTTGACTCAGCCGAATGAGACTTTCTCTCATTTCCGGGAGAGTCCATGAAACGTTTCCTGACCATCGCGTTCGTCCTACTCTGGTCGGGAGCCTGTGGCGATCGCCCCACCACCGCACCGGCGGCGTCATCGCCCAAGCCCAGTGCCGCGCTCCTCAGCGCCCCGCCGCCCAGCCCGCTCGTTCCCGTCGTGGTGCCCGGCCTAACGCTGCACCTGTGGCCGTTCAGCGGTTTCGGTTTCGGTCAACCTTCCGACCCCGTGAGCCTCATTTGGATCGGCAACGCGGATCCGCGCGCCCTCCGGGCGGCCTTATTGTTCCTTGACGGCGACCGTACGGCATTCGGGTTCCCGAACGCCTTCCCATTCAACTGCACCTGGCACGACGAGCCCGAGGTTCAACCCGAGGTGGCCTACACCTCGGCCAGCGGGTGGGTGGGGAGCCCGATCGAGTTGGAATGCGGCACCTACGATCAGGCACGCCTTCACCTGCGGTTCTTCGACGTCGGCGGGGCAACCGTGGGCGGGGCCCCGTTCGAGGTCTACATCCCGGGCACGCTCGAGCACCAAACCATCAGCTGGGAGCTCGCCGAGCAGATCGTCGTGGTGGACTTCCTGCGGAGCAGTTTGCTCGATCCGACCGTCCCGCTGTTCGCCACCGATCAGATCAATCCGTCACCCTTCGGGACGATTCCCGCCGTCGTCTACAAGGGTGTGCCGGCCGGCCTCCGCCAAGCGATCGGCGGGCCGCTCGGGGACGTCACGGACCCCGTACCGATCGCCAACGATGGTCACGCGACGGTGTTGAATCTCTCCGCGAGTGTCGGGGGTCAGCCGCTGGTCGCCCACCGCCGGTTCGTGGAGCCCTTCGACCAGGTCATTCCGCAGCCGTTCTGTGGACCCGGCCCGGACGCGTTCCTTTATGTGAACGGACCGGTGACGCTCGACCAGCAGGTGGTGTTCACGCCTTCAGAAAACTACCTCAGCCACTTCCACGCGGTCGCGCATCTGGACGTGACGCCGGTGGATCCCGCGACGGGCCAACCGATCGGAGCGACGTACAAGGCGGTGGTCCTCGAGGATCACAAGGGAATCCTCACCGACGCGGTGTCTTTGTCGACGTTCGTCACATTGCGCATCACGCTGCCACCGAGCGCGCTGTTCCACGGCCGTCTGGAGTTCGAATTCGCCGTGGGGCCGGGCGGCGTTACAAGGGAAACGACGAGCGTGCGCTGCGGGGCGTAGAGTCGTCAGTTCCGCGGGCTGGGCCGGCACAGGCGCTCGATTTCGGGCCGCGCCGCCTGGTCCACGTAGCCGATCAGGGACTCGAAGGATCCACAGGCGCGCGCGGCGGCGGTCGTGTCGTGACGCGCGACGGCGACGCGGGCCATGTCGAGCCGCAACGGCCAGAGAGAGGCGACGAGCTCGAGGGGCGCGCTGAGCACGGCGTAACGCCGCGTGGCGCCATCCCAGAGACGCAAGGCGCGCGTCGTGTCTCCGCGCCGCAACGCCGCTTGCGCCTGAAGGTCGGCATTGAGACTCGCCGGAACCGGACCGCGGGAGGCGAGCCAGGCCAGGGCCGTGGTGTGCCTCCGGGGCTCGATCCCGAGCCGGGCCAGCACCCAGTGGGCGACGGCATCCGTGTCCGGGCCAGCGCGGATGCGCGCGCTCGTGCGATCCGCTGCCGGTGTCACGTCCTCGAGCGTCGCGACGCGGGTCGCGCGAACGACCAGCACCCACAGGTCACGCTCCCGAGCGGCCCATGACCCGGTCGCGCGGGCCAGACGCTGGCGAGCGCTGTCGGGCCAGCCGGCCGCGAGGTCGGCGGCCACGCCGAATCGAAGGGCGAGCGTGCGCTCGGCGTCCGTCGCTCCGCGCCGTTCGAGGCACCGCAGCACCACGCGCGCGGGCCCCTCGCGCTGGGCGCGGGTGCCGAACGCCGCAGCCTGGAAGGCGAGGTATTGCAGCGCGAGGAAGCTGTGCTGGCACGCCGTTCGGAGCAGGGCCAGCTGATCTGGCGCCGTGCCGAGGATGAGCGTATCTGCGATACCGACGGCCTCGGCCACCACCGACGTTGAATCGATCCTCAGGTACCGGTGAATGAGATCGGCGGTCTCGCGCCGGTCGCCCGTCTGGTTTGACAGGGCAATCAAGTGTCCGATGGCAGGCGAGAACCGCGGATCCAAGTCGAGCACCCGATTGAACGCGACCGAGGCCTCACCGACCGGCTGATCGAACAGGCCACCGAAGTGGAAATAGAACTCTCCCAGCACGTACCACGCCTGCGGATATCCCGGAGCCTGCTCGGTAGCGCGCTTGAACCGGTCGAGCGCCGTGATGCCGTCGCCTTGCGCGAGCAAGAGTTGGAATCCGTCGAGCAGCAGGCTGTCCGCGGGCGACAGCCCGGTCTGGTAGCGCTCCGCCCCGCGCAGAGCGGCCTCGAAGGCGTGTCCGCTGGGGTCGACCTGCGCCGCGACGAGGGCGAGCCGGAGTCGCCCGATGGCGAAGTCCGGATCGAGCTGAATCACGCGCGTGTATTGGCTCCGGGCGACACGGTAGTCGCCGCGTCGGAATGCCGCCTCCGCGTTCAGATACGCCGCGACCGCCTCCGGTCCGCCGTTCGGTAGCGTCACATCGGGGCCGGGCGTGAATTCCGGATACAGCGCAGCCCACACCCGATCCATGACGTCCGACTCCTCGGCGCCCACGCGGCCCGTGGCGCTGCCGCTGCGACGAGCACGTCCGTCCTCGTACAGGGTCGCAGTCAGCGAGACGGTCGGGCCCGCAAAGGTCACGCTCCCTTGAACGAAGAACGTCGCCCCGAGCCGGCAGGCGAGATCCCGGGCCTCCGCGTTGGACGGGGTCTCGGTTGCGATCTGCGCGGCCACCCGGCCGAACGACACGATCTCGCTCAGACGCTCGACCGGGCGAAATCGTGAGATGAAATACTCGGGCAGCTGCCGGGCGGGATACGGCGGCGTGCCCAGGACGGTGAAGGGCATTACGGCGAGGCGAGTCGGCTCGTCGCGTGGGACCCGGCAGCTGCCCTGCGCGCCGGTGATGATGCGTAGTACTCCGGCTGCACTCATGGCGACGATGGCGGCCGCCGCCCACGGGCGCCACGGCCGGCGCCGTGCCCGGTCGAGCTGCGCGAGCCACGCGCCCGCGCTAGCGGGGCGGTCGTCCGGCCGTGGCGCGAGCGGCGCGATCAGAGCGGAGGCGAAACGCGCGGAGAGCCTCGATCGGCCGGTCCGGAGGATGCGTGCGAGCGGGGCAGGTGCGCTCTGGAAGGGTGGCGGCGCGCCGGCCAGCGCCTCGAAGGCGACGACCGCGAGGGCGTGCAGGTCGGCGCGCCCGTCGACGCGCCCGCTCGCTGCCTGCTCCGGGGCCATGTACCCCGGCGTGCCGATGACGGCCCCCGGCTGGGTGAGCGAAGATTCTTCGGCGGCGCCTTCGACGCGCGCGATGCCGAAATCCGCGAGGAATGCGCGCCCGCTGTCTTCCTCGAGCAGGATGTTGGCCGGCTTGACGTCGCGATGAACGATCCCGCGCCGGTGTGCGTAGCCGAGCGCGTCAGCGATTTCCCGCACGATGCGGAGCACCTGATCGCTGGTCAGGCGTGTGGCACCGCGGAGCCGGTCGTCGAGGGAATCGCCGCGCACGAACGTCATGATGAGGTAGCTGATGCCGTCCCGCGTGTCGAAGTCGTAGACGCGTACGACGTGGGGATGATCGAGCGAGGCGCCGAGCGTGGCCTCGCGGCGGAAGCGCTCGCGACGCATCTCGCTGGCCGCGACCTCGGGGGGCAGAACCTTGACCGCGACGATATGGCCGAGGGTGCGGTGGCGGGCCCGGAACACGGCACCCATGCCGCCGACGCCAGCAAGGCCGAGGACTTCGTACCGGTCGCCGACGGCGCGCTGAACGGCATCCAGGGCAGGCGGATCCATCCGCAGAGAATGTAGCCGCGCTTGCCCACGGTCGCAGCAGCATCAATAATCGGGGCGCCATGCCTGCCGTTTTGTGTCGCGTACTCGGCCCGGTCCGTATCACGGTGGCGGGGGCGCCCGCTCCCGCGGAGCTGCTGTGGCGCAAGCACGTCGCCTTGCTCGTCTATCTGGCACGCAGTCCCCGCCGGAGCCGGACGCGCGAGCATCTCGTCGGCCTCTTGTGGAGCGATCGCGATGACAAGCAGGCGCGCCACTCGCTCAGCGAGGCGCTTCGCGTGTTTCGGCGCGTGCTGGGCCACGCCGGCGTTCGAGCTGACGTGGACCAAGTGGGTTTGGCTCCGGACGCGGTGTCGCTCGACTGCGATCGGTTCGAGGAGTTGAGCGGTCGGGGCGACTGGGTGGCGGCGAGCGCGCTCGTCGAGGGGGAGTTTCTCGAGGGTTTGGCGATTCCGGAGGCGAGCGACTTCGAGAACTGGCTCGCGGCGGAGCGCATGCTCTGGCGGACCCGTGCCCTCGAGGCGTTGGAGCGGCGCGCCGCGGCGGAGCTCGACCGCGGCGACTCGGCCGCCGCGGCGCAGACCGCGCTGCAGGCCGTGGCGCTCGATCGGGCTTCCGAGGCCGCGGGCCGCTCGGCGATGCGAGCGCTGGCGCTCGCGGGCGACAGGGCCGGAGCATTGCAGCTGGCCGAGGAACTGGCGCGGGTGCTCCGCGCGACGCTCGGGGCCGAGCCGAGCGCGGAGACCGCGCGCCTCGCGGAGCGCATCCGGGACGCACGAGTGGGACGACGCGTGATCGGCGCGCCAGCGGCAGCCCCCGCGCGCGCTCCCCTCGTGGGCCGGGTGGCCGAGCTCGCGGAGCTCACGGGTGCGTGGCGACGCGCGCAGGCTGGCCGCGGGCAGGTCGTAATCGTCGAAGGAGAGCCCGGGGAAGGGAAGACCCGTCTCCTGGACGAGCTGCTCGCGCGCGCGCGACTGGATGACGCAACCGTCGGCGCGACCCGCGCGGTACCGGCCGATGCTACGACGCCGTGGAGCGCGCTCGCGGGTCTCTTGGCTGCCGGCCTGGTAGATGCGCCGGGGATCGCCGGGGCGGCGCCCGAAGCCCTCGCCGCGTTCGCTCAGATCGATCCGGATCTCGGGGGACGATTCGGCGCCGGCGTCCCCGCCGTCGCGCCGGGCGACGCCCTCCGCGCCGCTGTGCGCGCGTTGGCGGCTGAGCGGCCCGTCCTGCTCGCGCTCGACGACGCGCAATGGCTCGACGCGCAGACGCTCGCGACCCTGCCCGGGCTCGCACGCGATGTAGCCGCGCGACCCGTCCTGCTGCTGCTAGGCATCGCCCGCGGATCGCCGGCGACCGAGCGCCTCGACGGTGTGCGATACCAGCTGGGCCGCGATCTGGAGGGCACGGTGATCCGACTTCGGCGGCTCGACGGAAGCTCACTCCGGGAGCTCGTTCGCTGGGCGCTTCCCTACTACGGGCCCGAAAACGCCGAGCGCCTCGCCCGCCGCCTCGAAGGCGACACGGCGGGGATTCCGCTCCTCGCCCTGGCGATGCTCGAGGCCGTGGTCCGCGGGTTCACCCTTCCGTCGACGCCCGACGCGGGGGCGTGGCCTGCGCCCACGCGCACTCTCGTCGACTCGCTGCCGGGCGACCTCCCGCCCTCAGTGATCGGCGTCATTTGCCAGCGGTTCCGCGACCTGCCAGAGCCCGCGCAACGCGTCCTTGGCGCGGCGGCCGCGTTGGGCGAGCGCCTGAGCGCGCGCCGTCTGGAACGTGCCACCGCACTCGAGCGCGTGGTCGTCGAAGAGGCGCTCGACCTCCTCGAGTGGAACCGATGGCTCGTCGCGGACGGCCGCGGCTACGTGTTCGCGGCGCCAATCGAGCGCGCGGTGCTCTTGCAGGAGATGATTACGCCCGGACAGGCCCGCCGCTATCGGGAGGCGTGATCCGCAGCCGCCGCACGAGTGCGGGCGGCATGAAACAGGTCCGTTGCACGACGCTCCGTCTCGTGATTACACTTCCGCGCTATGACGCGCCTCCTCCTGGGCCTGCTCGTACTGCTCCCCTTGGGCGACCGAAATGTCGCACCGGCAGCGCCGGGCGCCCGCATCTTTGTCGACGCACGGGCGGACGTCCTCGTCATCGACCTCGCGCCCGTGGACCTGCCGGCCCACACACCACATCACGGGATCGCCCAACCGCCCGTGGCGACCCTCGAGATCCCGCAGACAGGGTCCATCTACGGCTTCCGCGTGGAGGTGGTCGATAGCACCGGCGCGATGCTCCCCGACGAGCTGATCCACCACTTCAATCTCATTGATCCCGACCACCGGGAGCTGTTTCTCCCCATCTCGCGTCGCTTGCTGGCCGCCGGACACGAGACCGGTGCGATCCGCCTGCCATGGCTCCTGTTCGGGCTGCCGCTCGAGCGGGGCGAGCACGTCGTGGCGAGCGCCATGGTCGAAAACCTGACGGCGACGACCTACCGTCAGGCGCGAGTGCGATTGGTGATGAACTTCACGCCGGGCGGTCGGCCGTGGCCCTTGTTCCGCGCGTCGCCGTGGCAGATGGATGTGGCATTTCCGGTGGGCGACAAATCGTTCACGCTCCCGCCCGGACGGTCATCGCGCACCTATGAGGGCCGCCCCGCGGTCGCCGGCAAGATCATCGGCTTGGGTGGGCACATGCACGACTACGGCCGCGTGATCGAGTTCGCGGACGCGACCACCGGACAGATCATTTACCGGGCGGCGCCGGTCGCCGACTCCGCGGGCCGGATCGAGTCCGTACCGATCGCCATGCTGTACAGCTGGACGCGCCTGGGCGTCCATATCGTCCCGGACCACCGCTACCGGGTCACGGTCTCGTACGACAATCCTACTGGCGAGGCGATTCCGGACGGCGGCATGGGTGTGGTCGGAGGCATCTTCGTGCCGGACCACGGTATCCAATGGCCGGCCGCGGACCCGGGCGACTCGCTGTATCAACAGGACTATCGCCACTACATGCGGCTCGAAGGCGGCGACATGATGGACATGGGCGGTAAGCCGATGTCCATGCCCATGAAGGCCTCGCATCATTAAGTCATCGACCGAGGTCGTGCTGTTCGACTTCGGTGGCACGCTGGACGCTGACGGTGTGTATTGGAGTCCCCGGTTTCACGACGCCTACCGCGCAGCCGGCGGTTCTCTCGACTTCACCACATTCGATCCCATCTTCAAGACGACGGACGAGGCGCTCGCGCGGCTACCCGATATTCGCACGCTCGGGTTCCACGCCGCCATCCGGGCGCAGGCGCGCCTGCTCGCGGCACGCCTGCCGGATCGGGTGGACCCTGAAATTCTGGCCGAGCGGCTGCACGCCGACGCGGTCGCGATCGTGACCCGCAACCGGCCGGTGCTGGCGCGGCTCGGGCGGCGCTACCGGCTGGGGATCGTGTCCAACTTCACCGGCAATCTCCAGCCTTGTTTGGAGGAGCTCGACCTGGCGAGATTGTTCACCGTGGTCAGCGACTCCACCGTCGTTGGGTGGAGCAAGCCCGACCCCCGCATCTTTGCGCACACGTTGGCCGCGCTCGAGGTGCCGGCCGAACGCGCGTGGATGGTGGGCGACAACTTCGAGGCGGACATCCGCGGCGCCGCGAGTCTCGGAATGCGAACCTGCTGGCTCGCGCCCGCCGAGCGGGTGGCTCCCGACGGGCCTGCTCCCACAGCGCGGATTCATCGTCTTCCGGACGTCGAAAGGGTGCTCGCTTGATGTGCACGGACTGATCCTGGCGGGGGGGGAGGGGTCGCGGCTCGCGGCCGGTGGCATTCCGGTGCCCAAACCGCTGGTCGAGGTTGCGGGCCGGCCGCAGATCGTAGGGTTGCTCGAGACGTTCGCGGCCCTTGGGTGCCGGAGCCTGACGTGCGCGGTGCGAGCCGATTTTCCGGACGTCCGGCGGTTGCTTGACGGGCGGCGGTTCGGGCCCCCCCTTACTGTTGTGGACTGCCGCACCCCCTCGTCGCTGCATACGCTGGCCGCGGGGCTCGAGGCGGTCCCTGCGGGCCCGGTGTTCTGCAGCATGGTCGATACGGTCATGCGGCCCGCGGATTGGCGAGCGGTGTATCGGGCCACCGAGCAGTACCTCGGGGAGGGCGCGGACATGGTGCTCGCTGTGACGCCGTACGTGGATGACGAGTCTCCGGTGTACGTGAGCCGGCAGGGGGAGAGCGACGTCCGTACCGTCTCGGACGAGCCGCTCGAGCCCCGGTGCGTCACGGGTGGCGTCTACGGCCTCAGTGCCGGGATCCGCCGCGCCGCGGGGGAGATGGTGGCCCGCGGTGGCAACAAGATGCGCGCCTTCCTCAAGGCCCTGGTGGCTGACGGGCGGCGAGTGAGAGCGGTGGAAGTCCCGCGCATCATCGATATCGATCGGCCATCGGATCTCCAAGACGCGAACGCGTGGCTCGCCACGCGTCAGGCCTGAACGTCGGACCCGAGGAGCGACACCGCCTTGGCCCAACTGGTCGCGATCTACCGCAGCCCGTCATATTCGCCGCAACAGCACCGGGTGAACGACACCGCGATCCTCGACGCCACCGTCGGGCAGCTCGAGGCCCAGGGTTGGCGGGCGCTCAAGACCAGCGAGCACGAGGTGGAGCAGGGGCGCCTTCCGCCGGCGGAGCTGTACCTCAACATGTGCCAGGGGTCGCTCGCCGCCGAGCAGCTGATGCCGCTCGAGTCCGACGGGATCGTTGTGGTGAACCGTCCCTCCAGCGCACTGAATTGCCATCGCTATCGCCTGGTCAAGCGTTTGAGCGACAGCATGCTGCCGTTTCCGCGGACCTTGATTCACGCGAGCTCCGCGCCGCTTCCGCCCGCCGAGCAGCTGCGCGCCCTGAGTCCCGATCACCAGAAGGTTTGGATCAAGCGGGGCGACGTGCACGCGGAGCGCCCCGAGGACGTGCTGGCGACGTCGCTCGAGGACGCGGCCGCGGCGCTGCAGGCGTTCACCGGGCGTGGCATCCCCTGGGTCGCGCTGCAGGAGCACGTCCCCGGTCCCGTGGTGAAGTTTTACGGCGTGACCGACGGTCGCTTCTTCAATTGGTACGGCTCCGACGCGGGATTCGGTGGTGAGCGGCCCGTCGTGGACGAGAACCGACTCAAGGCCCTCGCGTTCGAGGCCGCCGCCATTCTCGGGCTCGAGGTATTCGGCGGAGACGTGGCCTTCCCCGAGCCGGACCGCCCGGTCCTGATCGATATCAACGACTGGCCGAGCTTCGCACCGTTCCGCGACGACGCGGCGCGGGCGATCGCCGCCTATATCACCCATCGCTTCGCTCACCGGAAACATTCGTGACCCATACCCTGCGCCGCGTCCACCTTCCCGGTCCCAAATCCAAGGCCCTCTTCGACGCGGAGGCAATGTTTCTCGCGCCCGGCACGCAGAGCGTGGCCCTGTTCAGCCAGCTCTCGATCGACCGCGGCGAGGGCGCCGTCCTGTTCGACGTGGATGGCAATCGGTACATCGACCTGCTGGCGGGGGTCGGCGTCGCGAGTCTCGGGTACGCGCACCCCAAGTACGTCGCGGCCATGCAGCGGCAGGTCGCCCGGGTGCACGTCGGCAGCTTCACCACAGAGCACCGGGCCGCCCTCGTGAAACTGATCGCCGAGCTCACCCCCGGCGATCTCAACCGGAGCCAGTTCTACTCGAGCGGCGCCGAAGCCGTCGAGGCGGCGCTTCGTCTCGCCAAGTCGCGCACCGGGCATACGGAAATCATCGGCTTCTGGGGTGGGTTCCACGGCAAGACGGGTGGCATCCTGCCGCTCCTGGGATCGAGCTTCAAGCACGGCTTGGGCCCGCTCATGCCGGGCGCCTACTTGTCGCCCTACGCTTCCTGCGCCCGCTGCGCCTTCGACAAGACGTTTCCCTCGTGCGAGTGGCACTGCGTCGAGTTTCTCCGTAAGAAGATCGAGCTCGAGACCACGAAGGATGTCGCGGCGATCATCGTCGAGCCGATCCAGGGTACGGCCGGCAACATCGTGCCGCCGCCGGGCTACCTGAAGCTGCTCCGCGACCTGGCGGACCAGCTCGGCGCGCTGCTGATCTGCGACGAGATGATCACGGGGTTCGGACGCACCGGGAAGATGTTCGCGATCGAGCACGAGGGTGTCCTCCCCGACATCTTGACGGTAGGGAAGGGCTTCGGTGGCGGGTTCCCCATGAGCGGCGTGATCGCGCGGGAGGAGATCGCGTTTTCAAAGCCGTGGGCCAACCCGAGCGGGAGCTCCTCGTCGTACGGCGGCAACCCGCTCGCCGCGGCCGCCGCGCACGTGACGATCCAGACGATCGTCGAGGACGGTCTGGTGGAGCACGCGCGGCACCTGGGCGCCAAAATGCTGGCGGAAATGAAACGGTGGGAATCCGACCTGCCGATCGTCTCGGACGTTCGCGGGCGCGGGTTGCTGCTCGGGATGGACTTGGTCGTGCCGGGGACGCGCCGGCTGCTGGACAAGAAAATGACGCGTTGGATTTTCGACACGCTGCTCTCGCGCGGCGTGCTCGCGATGATCTACAACCCCGAGGTTCGCATCAATCCTCCCCTCGTGATCGAGGAGGACCAAGCGATGGGTGCGTTGGCCACCATGAAGGACGTGCTGGGTGAAGCCGCCGAGCGACTTATCGCATAAGGGGCAGGCCGTCGAGGAGTGGGTGGATCTCCACTTCTTCCGGCCGATCGGCATCCGGATCGCGCGCGCGCTGTTGCCAACGGGCGTGTCGGCGGATCAGGTCACGCTGTGGTCGCTCCTCGTCGGGCTGGTCGCGGGCCACCTGTTCGCCTATCAGGACCGCTGGGCGAACCTCATCGGGTTCGCATTGTTCATCGTCTCGGACATCTTTGATTCGGCCGACGGCCAGCTGGCGCGGTTGCGCGGCGCGTCGACGCGACTGGGTCGCGCGCTCGACGGCGCGAGTGACAGCCTGCGGTTCATCAACCTGTACTTTCATCTGATCTACCGTTTGATCCACGCCGGCTACTGGTGGCCCGGCGCGTACCTGCTCGTGGCGGCGGCAGGGCTGGCCCACACGTACCAGAGCGCCGCCGTCGACTTCGTGCGAAACGCCTTCCTCTCGATCGGCATCGGGAACCGGGGCGAACTGGACCTGCCTGAAGACTTGGATCCCCATCCGCCGGCGACGCTGCTGGAGCGGTTCGGCGCGCGCGTCTATCGCGATTACGTCCTCCGCCAATCGCAGCTCTTCCCCCGCTCGGTCAAGCTCATCCGCCTGCTGCGCCGCGGGACCGTGCCCGAGGCGTTTCGCGCCGAGTACCGCGCGCGGCAGAGCGTCGTGCTTCCCTTGTGCACCTGGCTTGGCCAGAACATCCGATTCCTCCTCTTGGTCGTCATCGCGCTCGCCGGCCACATCACCGCCTTCCTCTGGATCGAGGCGGTGTGGATGAGCCTGCTCCTCGTGGTGCTTCTGTGGATCCACGAATGGAACGCCACTGCCTTGGGCGGCTTGCTCGAGGTCGAGCGCAATGGCTACGCCCGCGTCACCTGACCCGAGGCGGTACCGCGGGGCCGTCATCGGAGCGGGCGGCATCGCGCGACAGTCGCACCTGCCGGCGCTCCGTGGCGCGCTGGGGGCGCGCGTCGAGGTCGTCGCCCTGGTGGACAGCGCGGCGGACGTCCCGCCCGTCGACGGCATCCCGTTGCTGTCGCACCGCGACGGGCTGCGAGACCTGGCGCCAATCGATTTCATCGACATCTGTACGCCGACCGCTTCGCACCTGGAGCTGACGCTCTGGGGGCTCGACCAAGGCTATCACGTCGTCTGCGAGAAGCCGGTCGCCCTCACGCGCGCCGAAGCCGGCCGCATCGCGTCGGCAGCACGCGCTAGCGACCGCGTGGTGATGCCCTGCCACCAGTACCGCTACAACCCGGTATGGGTGCGGGTGAAGGAGTGGTTGGCGGCGGGCGCCATCGGGCCGTGGCATCTGGCGGAGTTCGCGGTCTACCGGGTCACCGCGGATCCCGGCCGTGAGGCGGGAGCCGGTGCCACGCCGTGGCGAGGCACGAGTGCGGCGGGACGCGGCGGGGTCCTGCTCGACCACGGCACGCATCTCGTGTACCAGCTGCTCGACATCGCCGGGATGCCGAGCGCCGTGGGCGCGTGGACCGGCCGGCTGCGGCACGCCGGTTACGAGGTGGAGGACACGGCCTCGCTGCGGTTCGAATACCCCGGGCGCCTGGTGACCATGTTCTTCACGTGGGCTGCGCGAACCCGCGAGAACCGGATCCGCTTCGTCGGGAATCAGGGGTCGATCGAGTGGGCCGGCGGCGAGCTGCGGCTCGAGCGAGGCGGGCAGGTGGAACGACACGACTTCTCGGCGGAGCTCGAGAAAACCGCCTACCATCGCTGGTTTGCGTGCCTGTTCGAAGCGTTCGTGGCCGCGCTCGACGGAAAGAAACCGACCGCGGCGGCGGGGGGGGCGGGGGGGGGCCCCTTCCTCGAAGATATCCGGCGCGTGGCGGGCGTCGTCGAAGACGCCTATGCGGCCGCGCAGTCCGGTCGGACGGTCGCGATCTCGGACGCCGTGTGAGTCGCAAGATCAAGCTGCTGGCGTTCGTACTGGGCGCCGTGGTGTTCGCCTACCTGGTCGCGCGAATCGGTGTAGAACGGCTGGTGTCCGATGCGGCGCGGACCGGATGGTTGTTCCTGCCGATCTTTCTCCTGTATGGGGTGGTGTATCTGTGCAATGCATGGGCCTGGTGGCTCACCATGGCCGATGAGCCGAGCCACCCGCCCTTCTGGCGGACGTACGCGATCCTCGCCGCCGGGTTCTCGCTGAATTTCATGACACCGATGGTGAACGTCGGCGGCGAGCCGTTCAAGGTCGCGGCGGTCGCGCCGTGGCTCGGGCTGCGACGGGCAGCCGGATCCGTGGTGATCTACCAGATGCTCCACACGCTCGGCATGCTGCTCGGCTTCCTCACGGCAATCATCCTGGGGGTGGTCCTGCTGCCCCATAGCGCGGCCATCCTCGCCGGTCTCGGTGTCTCGTTCGCGGTCGTGGCCGCGTTGACGCTGCTGCTCCTGACCGGTCACCGGAGGGGTGGGCTCGAGCGGCTGCTCGACCTCATGCACCGCATGCCACTGGTGGACCGCGCGGCGCGCCGGTTCGAGCCGAAGCGGGCAACGCTGGCCCAGATGGACGAGCAGATCACCGATTTCTACCACCGGCGGCCGCGTCGCTTTATCCAGGCGCTCGGGCTCGAATACGTCAGCCGATCGATCTTCATGCTCGAGTACGTGCTGATCGCGATGGGGGTGGGCGTGAACATCACCTTCGCGCAGGCGTACGTGATCGGCGGGCTCACGTCGCTCATTCAGAACGTCATCTTCATCGTGCCGTTCGAAGTCGGGATCAAGGAGGGCTCTCTCTATCTGGTGTTCCAGCTCCTCGGGCTGGATCCCGGCCTGGGGGTCTACACGGCGATCGTGAGCCGGGTGCGGGACGTCGCGTGGATCGGAGGCGGGCTCGGGCTCGTGTGGCTTTCGGGCCGGCGCGCGCCCGAGCGTGCCGCGACTCCATGACGATCCTCACGCACGCGCTCGCCACGACGCTCGGGGTCCAGGCGATGGGCCTCGAGGGACGGAACGTCGTCCTGGCGTACGCTTTCGGGATGGGTGTGGACGTGGACCATGCGGTGAAGGCGCCCTTCTACTTGAAGGCGGTCGGTCTGCGCGACAAACGCGGGTACTACTGGCGGTCCTCATTGCAAGAGCCGGTCGCATTGCTCTGGATCGCGCCCCTGTGCGTGTTCTTCGGCAGTCTCGTGCCGATCATCTTCTTCGCGATCCACGTAGCGATGGACTACAGCGTCCGGTTCGAGAAGATGCCGTTCTATCCGTACTCGCCGTGGGTGACGCGCGGGTGGCTCACGACGATTCCAGACAAGGTCAAGGAGTGGACGCTGGCCGGCGTGCTGGTCGTCCTGAACGCGCTGGTATTCTGGGTGAAGCGCCATGTATGACTTCGCGCCGGGCATCGGCCGGGGACTCGATCGCGTGATTCGTCCTGTCCTGCGGTTCTGCCATGTCACGCTCGGTCTCTCGCCGGCGCAGGTCACTTGGGCGACACTGGCCGCGAGTGTCGCGGCGGGCATTGCGGTGGCCGCGGGCCGTTTAGGCTGGGGCCTCGGGTTGATGGCGTTCGGACAGGTGCTCGACGGCATCGACGGCGGCATCGCGCGGATGTACGGCCTCGAATCCGAGGCGGGACGGCGGCTCGATACCGTCGTGGACCGGCTGTCGGAGGCCGCCATCTTGGCGGGCTTCGCCTGGGCCGGGCTCGTGTCCTGGAAACTGGTGTTCCTGGCCTTCGCGGCGATCCTGCTCATGACGAGCATCGCGGACCGTTCGAAGCTCGACCCGGGGGTAAAGCGGTTCGCCCTCTACTTCGGCCTCTGGATCCCGTATCCAATCATCTTCGACGTGATTTTCCTCGTAAATCTTGCGGCTTACGTCGTGGGATTGCTCATCGTGGACTGTCGCTTTCAACTGAAGATGGACGCGCTCGGCGGCGATCTCGACACCGTCGCCTCCCGGGCGGCGGCGCTCGAACGCTAGGCGGGACCGGTCTCGAGCTTCTGTTCGGCGAGGGGCGCCGGGGCCACCGCTGACGCGGTGCCGTAGATGTGCTGTGAGGCCAATACCGCGCCTGCCACGAGGAGTCCGGCCACCGCATCCACGGCGTAGTGGAACTGACCGTAGACCACCGACAAGACGAGCCCGAGCGTGAGCGGCGCGAGGATCAGACCGAGGGGTCGCCAGTAGCGCAGCGCGCACGCGCAGGCGACGACAGCCGCCGCCACGTGCGACGATGGGAACGCCGCGCCCCAGGAGTCGCCGCGATCGAGGAGCCACTGCGCGAGCCGAGCCGGCCAGACCTCGGTGGCCGCATTGTGAGCGAGCTCGAAGGTGTACCGGGGACCGGCGACGGGGAAAAAGAGGAAGAAGACGTAACAGAGATAGAACGTCACCATCACCGCGAAGATCGTGTGACGCGCCGCGTCCCGGCGCCCGCTGATCCACAGGCCGAGCGGCGACGCGTACAGGATCGCGTAGTAGGCGAGGTAGCAGGTGTGGAGGAGCGAGGACAGGAGCGGGCTGGGCATCTCTCGGATCCACCGATACGAGAGCTGCGAGCCGAACACCCATAGCTCCAGCCGCTGGATCAGCTGGTCGTGCTGGTAGCCGAGATCCACGTTGACCACGCCGACTTCCGCATACAGGCCGCCGAGGAGCAACATCGGGTACCAGTCGCCCACGAAGCGGCCCACCGGGCCGGCCCGGCGGGCGGCCGGCGCCAGCAGTACCAGCACGACCACCAACGCATGTGCCGTGAGCAGCCAATACCAGCCCCCGTGGTCCGAGCCCGAGAAGGCGAGGACCGCGGCCGTGGCAAAGGCGACGTAGAGCAGCGTGACGAGGTCGACCGCAGTGAAGCGTCGCATCACCGCACGCTCGAACGTGTCGTTCACAGCCATCCCTCAGAGCGATACCACGCCGCCGTGCGCCGCAACCCCGCGTCCAATTCGGTCTCCGCCCGCCAGCCGGTGTCGCGGGTCAACGCGTCGGCGCGGCAGGTCCAGGCGGGCGCCAGGAATTCGGGCGCCTTGTCCCCCGAGAGCACGGTGGCTCGGCCCACCACGTGCGCGATCGAGCCGATGGTCCAGAGCAGACCGCGGGCGAGCGGAGCGGGCAGCGGCACGATGCGCGGGTCGCGGCCCCCCCCCGCAGCCCGCCCGATGGCCCGTACGAGCTCCCGGCTCGTCGTCACCGCAGGGTGGGCCGCGTAATACGTCCGGTTGGCGGCCGCCGGCGTGACCGCTGCCGCCACGAGGGCGGTGGCCAAGTCGCCCGCGTAAATGACCGACAGTTCCTGGGAACCGTCACCGAACACCGGCGCGAAGCCCGTCCGCGTCAACCGGAAGACCTTGAAAAACTCGCGGTCCCACTCGCCGTACACGGCAGGCGGGCGGACGATCGTCCACGCGCGTGCCATGGCGCGCACCAGGACCTCGGCGGCGAGCTTGCTCTGTCCGTAGGGCGTGACCGGCGATGGGGGACGGGTCTCATCGATCGGCTGCCCGGGCGCGGTCGGCCCCCCTGCCGCGAGTGAGGAGACGAGGACGAACCGGCCCGACCACTGCGATCCGGCGGCCTCGAGCACGTTGGCCGTTCCGTCGCGGTTCGTGCGCATGAATTCCGGCAGATCGCGCGCGCTGATCCGCCCGGCGACATGATAGATCACGTCGGCATCCGAGCACCCCTGCGCGAGCGCGACGTCGTCGTCCAGGTCCCCGTGGATCAGGCGCACGTCGCTCCAGCGGTGCGCCTGCGCCTTGGCCGGGTCGCGGATGAGGCAGGTCACTGCGTCGCCCCGTGCCCGCAACGCCTGCACGAGATGCGCACCGACGAAGCCCGTCCCGCCGGTGACGAACGCCTTCACAAGGACTTGTCGTAGATCCGGTACGTCTTGTAGGGACGGAACCCGAGCTGATGGGCGCCATTCACCATGGCGGTGTTGTCCTCGAGGATCCACCCGCCTTCACCCCAGGAGTAACCGAGGACGGCGCCCTTCGTCCAGATCCAGTGGTACATCAAGGCATCCACGCCGCTCATGCGGTACTCCTTGAGCGTGCCGAGCAGCAGGATGCGGCAGCGATGAATCTTGCGGGCATACCAGAGGATTTTGGGAATGCCGTACAGACGACCCGAGGGATTGTGCTTGAGCGCCACGTTCAAGTCGGGAAGGGCGACGGCGAACCCGATGATCTTTCCCTGCTGCTCGGCGAAGCAGACCAGGTCCGGGACCACGATCGGCTTGAGCTGCTTGGCCAGATGGTCGATCTCCGCCTCGGTGAGCGGGACGAACCCCCAATTGCGCTCCCAGGCCTGGTTGTAGAGCGCCTTGACCAGTTCTACCTCTTCCTTGAAGCGCTTCATGTTGAGCGGCCGGAGCGTGATTCCTTTTCGCTCCGCAATCAGCTTGGCGGCGCGTGCGATGCGGTCCGGCATCTGGACACCGGCGCTCTCGAAGGCCAGCAGGTCCTTTGCCTTCGCGAACCCGTACCGGTCGTGCAGAGCCACATAGTACGCCGGGTTGTGCGGCATCATCAGGGTTGGCGGCGTGTCGAAACCGTTCACCAAGAGCCCGCATTCATCGTTGACGGACGGGCTCATTGGCCCGCGCATCACACGAAACCCCTTGTCGCGGAGCCAGCGCCCGGCCGTGTCGAACAGCGCGCCCGCCACTGCCTGCTCGTCCACGGACTCGAAGAAGCCGTAAAACCCCACACGGTCGCCGTGCTCGCGGGTATGCGCGTCGTTCTTGATGGCGGCGATCCGGCCCAGGACTCGACCGTTCTCGTGTGCGAGAAAGTACTGGGCCTCGGCGTGCTGGAAGAACGGATTCTTGGCGGGTGACAACAGCGTGCGGACGTCCATCCGCAATTGCGGGACCCACAGCGGGTCACCGCGGTAATGGTCGTACGGAAAGGCGATGAACCGATCCAGACCGCGCCCGTCGGTGACGGGCACGATCTGCAGAGCGCTCAGATGACCCCCAGCTCTTTCCCGAGCCGGGCGAACACCTCCAACGCGTGATCGATCTGCTGCGGCTTGTGGGTCGCCATCAGGCTGGTCCGGAGCCGGCACTGCGACGGCGCCACCGCGGGCGGCACCACGGGGTTCGTGAACACGCCCGCCTCGAACAGCTTGCGCCAGAACAGGAATGTCTTCTCGAGCGGACCGATCAGCACGGGCACGATCGGCGTCTCGGTCGGGCCGATGTCGAAGCCGATAGCGCGCAGTCCGTGCTGCAGCCGGCGCGTGTTCTGCCACAAGCACTCGCGCCGCTCGGGCTCCCGCTGCAGGATTTGCAGCGCGGTGAGCACTCCCGCCGTGTTGGCGGGCGGCAGCGCCGCCGTGAAGATGAGGGGGCGCGAGTGGTGCTTGAGAAAATGGATCACACTCTCCGAACCCGCGGCGAACCCGCCGATGGACGCGAGCGACTTGGAGAACGTACCGACGATCACATCCACCTCGTCGGTGAGGCCAAAGTGGGCGGCCGTGCCGTCGCCGCGCGGGCCGAGCACGCCGACCGCGTGGGCGTCGTCAATGGCGAGCGCCGCGCCGTACTTCTGCGCGATCTTGAGCAGGTTCGGCACGTCGGCGATGTCTCCCTCCATCGAGTAGACGCCGTCGACGATGATCATGACACCGGTGCCGGCGGGCACATGCTGCAGCTTGCGCTCGAGGTTCCCCAAGTCCCCGTGGTTGAACCGCACGGTCTCGCCATAGGACATCTTGGCGCCGTCCACGATGGAGGCGTGGTCCAGCTTGTCGAGGAACACCATGTCGCCGCGGCCCACCAGCCCCGAGATCACGCCGAGGTTGGCCTGGTAGCCGGTCGAGAAGACGAGGCACGCCTCCTTGCCGAAGAATTGCGCCAGCTCCTGCTCCAGTCGCTCGTGCAGGTCCAGCGTGCCGTTCAAGAGCCGGCTCCCCGTGCACCCCGACCCGTAGCGCTCAAGCGCCTGCTTGGCCGCCGCGAGGACTTCCGGATGGTGCGTGAGCCCCAGGTAGTTGTTGGAGCCCATCATGATCCGCTCTTTGCCCTCGATCACGACGACCGTGTCTTCCGAGTGCGAGATCGGGCGGAAATACGGGTAGAGGCCGACGGCTTGCAGCTCCCGGGCCTTGGTGAAACTCTTGCACTTGTCGAACAAAGCGACGTGCTGCAGGGTCTCGGTAGTCACGGGGCCCCCGGAAGCGAAGTGGAGGAATTGCCGCCTACAGGTTAGTGGCGAGGCCCTAAAACTGCAAGGCCACACGAGATGCGAGTCATCTGAGCACGTGTGGCCCACAGAACGTAAGTTGAAGGCCGCCCGTTTCCAACGAGAGCCCGGATGCGTCGGTCCATCGCGCCGTTTACGATCTTCCTTTTGTTCGTTCGCGTCGTCGCCGCACAGGCGCCGTATCGTGTCACGTGGTGGGACGGGGTGGCGATCGGTGCCGCGGGCGCGCTCGGCGCGATCCCCACCATTGCAGGCCTTCCGAACGGCCCGCCGCCGTGCGCGCCGTGCGATCCGGGGTCGCTCTCCGGCTTCGATCGAATCGCATTGCACAACTTCTCCGCGTCCGCCGGAACGGCGAGCTCGGTCGCGCTCGCCGGAGTCGTGGCATTTTCGGGGTACGCGTCGCTCCACGGCACGACGTCGGCGCAGGAGCGTGGGAATGTCGCCGTGTTCTCGAATGCCCTCGCATGGACCTTCGCGACCACCGAATGGGTCAAGGTGCTCGCGCATCGCAGCCGCCCGGTCCTATATACGGCCGCCGCGCCCGTCGCGGCCGCTGTCCCCGATAACCAGAAATCGTTCCCGTCGGGGCATGCCTCGATCGCGTTCGCGGCGGCCACGTCCTATATCGTCATCGCGGGGCGCCAACGGCTACCCCACCGTACGCGAAACGCGGTGCTGGCATACGGCGCGGCCCTCGGCGTCGCCGTGTTACGCGTGTCCGCCGGTAAGCACTTTCCCACGGACGTCATTGGCGGGGCGGCGCTGGGCAGCGCCATCGGGTGGCTCGCCGCGACGGTCCATCCAACCGGACCGTGACACCGGATGTGACCGTGAGTCAGCAGCTGCCGCGGGTCATGCGGCTTCGCGACGTGGTGCTGTTCAACATCTCGGCCATCGTCGGCCTCCGCTGGCTCACCACGGCCGCGAGTCAGTTCGGGCTCGCGAGTCTGGGCTTGTGGCTGTTCGCCATGGTGATTTTCTTCCTGCCCTCGGCGGCGGCCGTTCGTGAGCTGACCGACATCGATCCCGGCGCGGGCGGGATCTACCGTTGGGTGCGTCGCGCGTTCGGTCCCCTCCACGGGTTCGTCGCGGGGTGGGGCTACTGGGTGAACAACCTGTTCTACTTCCCGTCGCTGCTCGTCAGCACCGCGGCCATCGCGGCCTACGCCGCTGGGCCGCGCTTCGCCCATCTGGGGGAGGATACCGGATTCATCGCGTTCGTTTCGCTCGCCGGACTGTGGCTGGCGGTCGGCATGAACGTGGTCGGCCTGCGTGTGGGCAAGCGACTGCAGAATCTGGGAGGCCACGGCACGTGGCTCCCGGGGTTGATCTTCGTGGGGCTGGCGATTTGGTCCCTCGCGACCCACGGCAGCGCCACGCCGCTCACGCCGCGCGGGCTGTTGCCGGAGAAACTCGATCTGCAGTCCATCAATCTGTTCGCGACGATGACGTTCGCCTTCGCCGGTCTCGAGCTCGCGCCGACGCTGGGGGACGAGATCCACGATCCGGCGCGCACGCTGCGCCGCGGCATCGCGCTCTCGGGGGTCGCCATCGTCGCGACGTACGTGCTGGGCACGGCCGCGATGCTCGTCGCGCTGCCACACCAGACCGTGAGCATCACGAACGGTATGCCGCAGGCCACGGCCGTTTTGGTCGAGCGGCTGGGCGCGACCTGGCTCGCGCCGGCGGCCGCGGTCGTGGCGATCCTCCTCGTGCTCGGCAACTTGGGGGGCGTCGGGGCGTGGCTCGCGGGCTCGGCCCGCCTCCCGTTTGTCGCCGGTGTGGACGGCGCCCTGCCGCCGGCGTTCGCCCGGATCCATCCGCGTTGGCAGACACCGTACGTGGGGCTGCTCACGCAGGGCGTGGTCGCCACGGTTTTCGTGATTGCGAGCCTCGCCGGCTCGACAGTGAAGAACGCCTATCTCGTGCTCACCGAAACGACCTTGATCCTGTTCTTCATTCCTTATCTGTACCTGTTCGCGGCCTACCTCCGGCTTCGGCGCGTGCGCGACGCTCGCACGGCCGTTGTCGGGTTGGTCGGATTTGTGGCCGTGCTCTTCTCGATCGTGCTCGGCTTCGTCCCGCCCGCAGACGAAGCGGCGCCGTGGATCTACGAGGCAAAAGTCGTGGGCGGTGTGATCGGCTTCATGGCCCTGGGTGTGGTGCTCGCGGGTCGTGGCGTGAGGCGGGGCACAGCCCGTCCGTCGGCTTCACCCTAGGGTATACGAGGTGACCATCGACCGCTCGAGAACCGCGAGGATTCCGTGACGCCCGGACGCACGATTCCGATTCTGACACTGCTCGCGACGTCGTTCCTTCCCGCAACGGCGAGGGCCCAGCAGGGTCTCCCCCAGGTGCGCCACGAGATTCGCGGCTTCGACTTTCGGAAGGATGGCGTTTGGCGACGCGACGCGCGCGCCGTACGCGCCTTGCGCCGGCAGTTGTTGTCGCGACGGAACTTCGGGGCCTTGAACGCTCCGATGGCCACGGGGGGCGGCGCGCCGCTCGCCGGTGCCGCGTCGCGTCGCTCCAACGCGGCGGTGTCGGGCGTGCTTCAGGTCCCGGCGATCCTGTTCAAGTTCAGGGACACGCCGGCGAGCCAGATCCGCAGCACCACGCAATACGATCAGGTCCTCTTCGCGCCGACGCCCACCGGAGCCTCCGCCGGCCGTCCCTACACGTACCGCAGCTTTTACGAGCAAATGTCGAACGGCCTCCTGAGCGTGCAGGGACAGACCTATGGGTACGCGGCGCTCGACTCCAACGAGGTCACCTATACCGGAACCGCCGGAACCTGCAGCGGCAATCCGTACGGCAATACCAATTGCAATGGGCTGTTCAGCTCGGAAGCGGTCTTACGGATGCAGGGGGGCCTGCGGGAGGCGCTGCGCAAGATCGACAGCCAGGTCGATTGGACGCAGTACGATTTCAACGGCGACGGGTACGTCGATCTCGTCGCCTTCATCCAACCGGCGATCGACGGTGCCTGCGGCGGCCCGACCAACAACCACCTGTGGGCGCACCGGTTCTTTCTAACGGGAGGCGGCTACACGACGCACTCGACGACGGTCGTGAACGGCCAGACCGTGAACGTCATCGTCTCCGATTACATCCTGGAGAGCGGCGTGGGTGGCGAAGGGTCGTGCGACGCCACGCAGATCATGCCCATCGGGACGGTCGCCCACGAAACGGGCCACGGCTTCGGGCTCCCGGACTTGTACGACACCGACGAGAACTCGGAAGGCGTCGGCGAGTACAGCCTCATGGGCGGCGGCAACTACACCTCACCGTTCAGCCCGTCGCGGATGGACGCCTGGTCGTTGAACGAGCTCGGGTGGGTGACGGTTGTGCCGCTCGGCACTGGCGGCACGTACAATTTCGGCGCCGCGCCCACGTCCGACACGGCCTTCTTCCTCCCGGTGGATGGAGCGAACCCGCGCGGCGAGTATTTCCTACTCGAGAACCGCCAGGCAGTCCAGTCCGATAGCTCGATGATCCAGTACCACTGCCAGGTCTGGTACAGCACCGCCAACCCCCCTCCGTGCGGCGGCGGGTTGATCATTTATCACGTCGACTCGGCGCAGATCGCCCAGCACGGCATCGATCAGGACAATCGCGTCAACGCCGGGCCGATCCACGGCCTCGCCGTGGTGCAAGCGGATGGTTTCGCGAATCTCGATGCCAATCCGAACGGCACGCGGTGCAGCGGGACGCCGGCGGCCGGTTGCACCAATCGCGGCGACGCAGGCGACGTGTATCCGGGCACCACCGGGAACCTCGCGTTCTCGCCGACCACGACTCCGGCCGCGGTCCGGAACATTGACGGCTTTCCCGCAGGCCTCGTATTGGATCAGATCACGCAGCTCGTGCCGAACGGCGCCATGCGATTTCGGGTGGGCTATCCGGTGTGGCTGGTGCGCGCGAACGATACGACGGCCCTCGTTCAGTTCGACGCCGTCGCGTACCACGTGTTCCGGGACATCCTGTCGCCGAGCTCGAGTCATACGGTGAGCGTGGCGGATACGCAGTTCACCGCGGGCGGGCGGACCAGACAGGTATTCGTGCAATGGGACGGCGGCCAGCCGCGCAGCTTCACGTACGTCACCAGCGCGTCACCCGAGACGCTCACTGTGACGCTGGCGCGCGCGCACCAGGTCAGTTATACGACGACGCTCGGCGGTAGAGTCACAGGGTCGGTGCCGACCGACACCTTCGTCGCCGAAGGGACGCCCGTCACGCTCACCGCCACCGACACGAGCGCGGTGCGGGCGTTCGTGGGCTGGGCGGGCGACACGATCACGAAGAACACGTCCATCACGCTGCCCATGACCCGACCCTATGCGGTCCGGGCCGTGTTCCTCGAGGCCTTCACCACCTCGGAGATGGTGGCGCAATTGCTGACCGGGACGAGCGCGCTCACGGCCGCGCAGCTTTCGGATCTCGACCAGATGGGGAACAACAACGGCGGCTTTGACCTCGGGGATTTCCTCGCCTGGGTGCAGGCGACGGGGGCGCCGCTCACCGTTCAGCAGCGAGCGCTGCTGGCCGGCGCGGGTAAGAAAGGAGCTTCCCGATGAAGCACCTGGCGGCAGGAATCTTGGCGGCCACGTTGCTCACCGCGGCGGGGAGCTGCAGCAGCAGCAGCGGCCCTGTGGCCGGCATGCTGACGGTCTCGCTCCGGACGCCCAACCCCGGCGCCGACGGCGCGATTCTTTTGACGGTGGCGGGTCCTCAGGCCCTCACCAGCGTGACGGCCGATGCAGGTCTCCGGGTGTTCTCGCCACCCCTGTCCACCGTCACGAAGGTCGCGCTCACCGGATCACTCACGAGCGGCGCGATCCTGACGATCGGCGTGGCCGACGTACGCCAGGCGACGCAGTATCACGGCACGATTCAGAGTGTCGCAGCGTCGGCGGACTTCCAACTGCGGTCGCTCACCGGGTACTCCCTCACCGTTTCGCGATAACCGGGCAGCCACCCGGCGGCGTGACCATCGAGGTGGAGCGCGCCCTGGTCGAGCGGCCCGCGATCGCGCATCATATGCGCATGCCCGTCCGTCACTGGCTCCGCCCTGGTCGAGGCATCGTCGTCGCGCTCGCGCTGATCGCTGCGAGCGCGCTCGCGCTCGCGGGACAGGACGCTCAAGTCAAGGAGCCGAAGCGGCCCAAGCTCGACGCGGGGCGGGACACGAACAGCGCGGCCGCGTATTACCAGTGGGGCATGGACCATCTCACGGATCGTCCCGAAAAGGCCGCGGATGCGTTCTACTGGTCGGCGCGGCTCGAGCCGTCCGGTGCCGAGCCTTGGTACGGTCGCTGGGCAGCGTTGCTCCTCACGAGGCAACATCGCGACATGTTCGCGCTCATGAGCGACGACTCGAGGAGTCGGAAGGAAAACGGGAAGATCGATTCGCTCAAGTACGAGGCGTTGGCACGGGAGCCATTGCTCTACACGAAGCTCGACGCCGTGTTGGTGAGGGACTTCTTCCAGGCGATCAGCCAGGCCACGGACGGCGAAGTCAACGAAGTGGATCTCGCCATGACACCCGATCCGGAGCTCAAGGGGTGGCTCGCGTACGGGAGCGGGCGGTTCGACGAGTCGGTGAAACAGTACGCGATCGCGATCGGTCGGAAGCCGAAGGAGCACGGGCTTCATGCCGGTCGGGCACGGGCGTTCATTCCGCTCCTCCAGTACGACAGCGCGGCGGCGGAGTTCGAGGCCGAGCGCAAGGTCGAACAGCAGAGCGAGGAATCGACGCTCGTACGGGTGTACAACAGCAAGGAGATGCTGCAATACAGCATCGGTCGGGTGCGCGAGACGCAGGACAAGAGGGCGGAGGCGCGGGACGCCTACGGTCAGGCCCTGGTCGAGAACCTCGCGTTCTACCCCGCGCACATGGCGCTCGCCAGGATGGCGCTGGCTTCCATCGACACAACGGCGGCGATGAAGGAGTGCGAGCTCGCCGCACAGCTCGCGCCGAAGCGGGCGGACGTCCTGTATTTCTACGGCGTGCTGTTGATGACGCGGCGCAACTTCGACGAGGCCGCCGAGCAATTCCGCCTAGCAGTCGACGCCGATCCGTATTTCGTGAGGCCGTACTTTCCGCTCGCCTACATCCGGGAGGGGCAGGGAAAGGATTCCGTCGCCATCGCGTACTACACCCAATTCATCGCCCTCGCGCCGGCGGCGCTCGCCAAGCAGGTGGAAGACGCGCGCCAGCGGCTTAAAGACGTCAAGCAGCTGGTTCCCGAGAGCCACTGA
>DASZCN010000038.1:0-42797 GCA_035943095.1 Gemmatimonadales bacterium
CAACCGATTGACCTCCTGCACCGAACGTCCCGCTCCCTTGGCGATCCGCAGGCGGCGCGATCCGGTGAGCATCGACGGATCGGCGCGCTCCGCGGGCGTCATCGACAACACGATCGCCTCGACGTGCTTGAGCCGTCGATCATCCGCGTTGACCGCCTTCAGGGCCTGCGCGTTGACCCCCGGCAACAACCCCAGCACGTGCTTCACCGGTCCCATCGCCTGCATCTGCTTCAACGCGACGAGGAAGTCCGCGAGATCCATCCCGCGCTTCGAGCGGGCCTTCCGCTCGAGTCGCTGCGCCGCTTCGGCGTCGACCGTGGCCGCCGCTTTCTCGACCAGCGCGACGACGTCGCCTTGCCCCAGGATCCGGCCCGCCATACGGACGGGGTCGAACAGCTCGAGGGCGTCGGGTCGCTCTCCCACGCCCACGTACTTGATCGGCACGCCGGTCACACCGGCCCCGGCCCGTGACCCGTCTCAGGACGGCGGCGAGCTGCTCCGCAAGGGCCGTAAACATAAGCCCACAAAACTAGTTAGCGAATTGCGGGAATCCAAGTGGGGGGAATTACCGTCCCGCGCGTGTGATCCGGATGGCGGGCACGTGCTTCCAGCCAACCCATCGCGGCGGCGCGTCCACGAGGCGCACCACGGGCACACCGCTCACGAGGAGCTGCTTGATCTCGGAACGGCGCAGCGCGTGGCTGCCGGCCCGTCGCTTCGCCCACGCCCGCGTCAGCCCCTTGGCAAAGCGTGCGGCGGCCGCGCGATCGTCCCACAGCACGTACCAGACCAGCACATCGGTCCCCCCCGTCCCGCCCTGGGCGGTTCCTCGGAGCACCACATAGCGGTCGCCATCCCACCCTTCGGCCAACTTCGTCGCAACGCTGTCGTCCCCTCCCCCGAGATGCTGCTCGAACAGGAGCCGGATCTCGAACTCGCCCAAGTCGTCCTCGTAGCGCACGGCACTGGGCGTCAGCGACTCGAACGCGAGCCGGTCCGGCCGGTCGCCGGCCGCATACCGCGCGGGGTGCAGGATCTGCTCGGTGGAGATCGGCATGAGCGCGCCGAACGGCTGCTTTCCGGGATACTCGCGGTCGAACCACCGCACGAACTCGGCGCCGCCCAGGTACGGGAAGATCAGGCTCTCCCGCAGCCACAGTGGCGCGCTGGCGAACACCTTCATCTCCGATTGAGCGCCTCCGAGCGCGGACCGCAGGTTCCACAGATTCGGGAGGCTTTCGACCTTCTGCTCAGGCATGAGGACCAGCACCTGAGCGAGCGTCGCCTGCCCCTCGAGGATCGCCTGTGCGGCACTGCGCCGGTCGTTCTGCCGCTTCAGCTCGACCAGGGAATCGAGGTTCAGATACTGATGCTGCAACGCATGCACGAGCTCGTGGGAAATCACGAGCCGCGCCTGGCTCGGGTCGATGTCGGCCGGGATGAACAAGGCGTTCGAATCCGGATCGAAGTACCCCGCCACCTGCTCCGTCAGGAGATCGATCATGCTGCGACGGAGATCCAGCGAGTCGGGAATCAGGCCGAACAGGCGATAGGCGGCCTGCGCCCCCGCGAGCTCGGCCGGGGGGAGGTCGTCGTCGAATTTATGGATGACGTAGTCGTGAACCTGCGCACGGCTGCGGCGCAGCACCACGGGGCTCTGCTTGAAACGGAGCCCCATCGCTCGCTCGACGGCCGGCATCATTTGCTGGACCGCCTGCTTCAGCTCCGCGTCGTTCTGAACCTCTCGCGCGCGGCGCTCGCAAGCCGCACTGCCGGAAGCGACGGCCGCGACCACCAGGGCAGTCGCGAGCCGAGGCTGGCTCAAGCTTGCCACTCGATCCCCTTGCCGATGGCGGACCCAACGACGCGGGCGATGTCCTGACCGCGCACGACGATCCCTTGGCTCTCCAGCTGTTGCCTCAGGAGCCGGTCGAGCTCCTCGCGCCTCTCGGACAAGGTCGGGGGAGGTTGGGGGAGGGTGGTGGAGGTTGGGGGAGGTTGCTCCTTGGAGTGACCTCCTCCAACCTGGCCCGACTTCCCCCGACTCTCCCCACCCAGCATTTTTTCTATCTCTGCCCCAATCCGCTCGAGCATCGGAAAAATCTCGGCCACCAGATCCTCCGCGGGCTCCTGCTGCGGGCGCTCGTGCGTGTAGCCGCGCCGAATCATTGCGTCCACTTTGCGCCGCTCGCGAATCAGCCGGTCGAGCTCGGGCGACACCTGGGCCGTGGCCTGCGCGTGGGCACAGGCCTCGTCCAGCACGTCGATCGCCTTGTCCGGCCGGGCGCGCTCGAGGACGAATCGGTCGGTGAGCACGATGGCGGCCTTGAGCGCGTCGTCCGTCACGGCGACCGCGTGGTGTCGCTCGAGCCGCGGGCGCCGGGCCACGAGCACCTCCCAGGTCTGGATCGCATCGAGCTCCTCGACCATCACGGGCTGAAAGCGCCGTTCCAGCGCGGGGTCGCCCCGGATCCATTTGTCGTACTCGCCACCGGTGGTGGCCCCGATGATCCGGATGTCGCCGCGCACGAGGGCCGGTTTGAGCATGTTGGCCGCGTCCATCGCGGCACCGAGCGCCGTCCCTTGTCCGATCAGATTGTGGAGCTCGTCCACGAAGAGGATCAAGTCGGGGTCTGCGGAGAGCTCGCGGACGAGCTTGCGGACGCGCTCCTCGTACTGGCCGCGGAATGTGGTCCCCGCGAGCAGGGCCACGTGGTCGAGCGCCACCACGCGAGCGTCCTTCAAGGCCGGCGGAACGGTCCCCTGGGCAACACGCTGGGCCAGGCCCTCGATGATCGCCGTCTTCCCCACCCCGGCCTTGCCGATCAACGCGGGATTGTTCTTGCTCTGCCGCAACAGGATGTCCACGACGCGCGAGATTTCGGCGTCGCGACAGCGCACCGGCTCGAGATCGCCGCGGCGGGCCTGGGCCGTGAGGTCCACGCTCATGCGCTCGAGCACCTCGCCCGATTCGAACAGCGCCGCCAAGGGATCGTCCACGCGCCCCTCTCCCTCACCCCGCTCGCAAGAATCGCACGTACCAGTCGATGATCGCGTCGCCGAAGACAAACACGACCGTCGCACCCATCGCGAGGAATACCCCGAACGGGACGTGACGCTTCCGCTTCCGCAGCAGCAACAGGGGGACGTACACGAGGCTGCCGAACAATGCGCCCGCGAACACCGTGAGCAGCACGCCCTTCCACCCGACGAACGTCCCGACCATGGCCATCATCTTGATGTCGCCACCGCCCATCGCCTCTTCCTTGAACACCCACGCGCCCACCAGCCCGACCAGGAACAGCAGCGCGAAGCCGGTGCAGGCGCCGAGGACGGCGTGCACGAACCCGGTCACGCCACCGGCGAGCGAAAGGCCGAGCCCGATGACCAAGCCAGCCCAGTTGTACTCGTCCGGGATGAGATAGTGGCGGGCGTCGGTGATCGCGATGCCGAGCAGAATGGTGCCCAACGTGGCTGCGGCGAGAAACCGCACGGTGGGACCGTACGCCACCATCGCCACGATCCAGAGGAGTGCCACCACCGCCTCGATGATCGGATATTGCTTCGAGATCGGCTTGCCGCAGGCGCGGCACCGCCCGTGCAGCAGGAGCCAGGACACGATCGGGATGTTGTCGCGCCACTCGATGCGCCGGCCGCAGCGGGGACAGGTGGAAGGGGGATGAAACAGCGAGCGTTGCTTCTTGTCTTCGTGGGCGAGGCGGAGGATACAGACGTTCAGGAAGCTCCCGAAACAGAGTCCCAGGACTCCCGCGCCCACCAACAGAATCGGGTCAACGGCCACGCGTCACCTCGTAGAGCAGGATGCCCGCCGCTACCGCGACGTTGAGTGACTCCGCGCCCTTGGCCAATGGAATGGCCACGCGTTGCGCGGCCACGGCGTTGAGTTGTGGACGGATACCCGCGCCCTCGTTGCCGACGATGACGCCGATGGAACCACGCCCCCCCCCTCCCCCTCCCCCTCCCCCGCCCCCGCCATCCCGCGCTCCCAGGGCCCGGTGCAGCGGGAGTCCATCCGCGGCCGCGGCCCAGAGCGTCACGCTGTTCGTGCGCGCCCACGCGATGAACCCCGGATCGTCGAGCGCCACGACCGTGTGACGGAACGTCGCGCCCATGGCCGCCCGGAGCGCTTTGGGGCTCGTGGGATCGGCCGTGCCCCGCAGCACCACCGTCCCCGCCGCCCCGAGGGCGTGGGCCGTGCGGATCAGGGTGCCGACGTTGCCGGGATCCTGCACCCCGTCGATGACGAGCGCGACCGACCCGGCCCGCGGAGCAAAATCCGCGGCGCTCGAGCGGCGCGGCTCGATCACCGCGAGGATCCCCTGCGGCGTCTCCGTGTCGGCGAGCAGGGAGAATGCCCGTGCGCCCACCTCTTCCACCGGCACGGCGTGGCGCCCGAGCTCGGCGACCAAGTCCGTCCCCCGCGACGTCCGGGTCAGGTCGGGGGCGACAAGCGCGCCCCGGAACGGGACTCCGGCGGCGAGGGCTTCCTCGACGAGCCGCACCCCCTCGATCAGGGCGAGTCCGCGCCTGCCGCGCGCCTGGCGGCGTTGGAGATCGCGGATGGTCGATTGCAGATTACTGGCGATGATGCGCCTCGTGGATGCCGGGCAAGGCTCTCAATATGCGAAGAAGCGTGGGAAGGGCGCTACGTGAAGATCGCGCTCACCATCGCGGGCTCCGATTCGGGCGGCGGCGCCGGCATCCAGGCCGACCTCAAGACCTTCCACCAGTTCGGCGTGTTCGGCACCAGCGTGGTGACGGCGGTCACGGCCCAGAACACGATCGGCGTCCGAGCCTGGGAACCCGTGCCGGTGCAGCTCGTGACGCGCCAGCTCGACGCGGTGACGGAGGACTTGCCGCCGGCGGCGGTGAAATCGGGCATGCTCGGCGCGGCTCAGGTCATCGATGCGGTCGCCGACGGGATCGCCCGACGATCCCTACCGAACTATGTCCTCGACCCGGTCATGGTTGCCACCTCTGGAGATCGGTTGCTCGAACCGGATGCCGAGCGGCTGATCGCGCGACGGCTCGTCCCGCTCGCCAGCCTCGTCACGCCGAACCTCGATGAGGCGGAGGTGCTCGTGGGCGACCAGGTCCGCACGCCGGAGGCGATGGAGCGTGCGGCGCGGGCGCTCGTACGGATGGGAGCGCGCGCGGCGCTCGTGAAGGGCGGCCATCTCGCGGGCGATGACATCGTGGACGTCCTCGTGACCGACGGGATTGTGCGCCGTTTCACGCGACTGCGGCTCGACACGACGTCCACGCACGGCACGGGCTGCACGCTCTCGGCGGCCGTCGCCGCCGGACTCGCGCTCGACCGGCCGCTCGAGCGCGCCGTGGCAGACGCGCTCGACTTCGTTCAGCGCGCGATCGCCGCCGCTCCCGCGTTGGGGAGTGGAGGGGGGCACGGCCCGTTGAACCATTTCGTGCCCGCGCCGCCTCGGCCACCGACGGACGGGTGGTAGGTGCCCGCCCGCCCGTTTGTCACGGCCCGCTGGTCGGACATCGTCCTCTTGACCTTCGAGGCGCCGGCCGACCTGATTGCGCGCTGCATCCCGCCGGGCGTCGAGCCCGATCGGCGCGACGGGTGCACGCACGTGAGTCTCGTCGCGCTCTTCATGCGCGATGTGCGCGTCATGGGTTGGCGCATCCCGGGCTTCGGGGCACATCCGCAAGTCAACTTCCGCACCTACGTCCGCATCGGGGGCGAGCCGGGCGTCTGGTTCATCCGTCAGCTCGTGCCGAGCCGGCTGATCGCGGCCGTGGGCCGGCTGCGCTACGACGAGCCGTTCTGGCCGACCCCGATCCGTCGTCGCGTGGTCGACAGCGCAACCGAAGTGCGCGCCGAATATGCGGTCGGTCCCGCGGCGCTCGGCTGGCACGTGAGCGTCACCGGGACACGGGCCGCCGGGTTGCCCCCGCCGGATTCGCCGGAGCATTACTTCACCGACCGAGCGCTGGCGTGCCGCGCCCGGCCCGATGGTACATTGAGCGTGTTTCGCGTCGAGCATCCCCCGTGGGCGGTGCGCGGGGTGCGGGCGCTCGACTACCGCTTCGACTTTGGCTCCCTCTACGGAACCGCCTGGGAATTCTTGAACCGCGCGGCGCCCGTGTCGGTCGCGTTCGCTGAGGGCTCCGAGGTGGCGGTCTACCCGCCTACGGATTCAGTCGCTTCAACACCCCCCTGATCAGCCGCTCGAGTTGACCCGCGACTTGCTTCCCCGCCTCGAGCACCTCGACGTGCGACAGTTTCTGCGCCGACAACCCCGCCGCCACATTCGTAATGCTCGAGAATCCCAGGCAGCGGAGTCCCCGCGCCCGCGCCGCGATCACCTCCGGCACCGTCGACATCCCCACCGCGTCGGCTCCGACCCGCTCCAGCATGCGAATCTCGGCCGGGCTTTCGAACGACGGGCCGAGCAGTGCCACGTACACGCCTTCCTCGAGGGGGATCTGCTCGTCGCGCGCTACCTGGCGCGCGAGCGTGCGCAGCCCGGGGTCATAGGGATCGCTCATGTCGGGGAAGCGCTCCTCGCCCTCCTCGACGGCGCCGACGAGCGGATTGCGGAACATCAGGTTGATGTGGTCGGCGATCAGCATCAACGTCGGCGGCCGGAAGCTGCGACGGATCCCACCGGCGGCGTTCGTCACGACCAGCGTGTTGATGCCGAGCGTCGCGAACACGCGCGTGGGCAGGGCGGCCGCGGCCGGTGTGTGGCCCTCGTACAAATGAAACCGGCCGCTCTGCACGAGCACCGGCACGGCCTCGAGGGTGCCGCCCACGAGCTCGCCCTTGTGTCCGGGCGCCCCCGGCTCGGGGAATCCCGGGATCTCCTTGTAGGGGATGCGCACCGGGTCGCGTACCGCATCGGCGACCCCCGCGAGTCCGGAGCCGAGCACGATCGCTACCCGGGGCTTGAGCTTCCCCAGTCGTTGCGAGACGGCCTCCGCCGCCTCTCGGAGGGTCCCGCTCCCCGCTCCCTGCTCCCTCTTGGTCACAGCAGCATCCCCGCCAGCGTCGCCGACAGGAAGTTCGCCAGCGTCCCCGCAATCATCGCGCGGAACCCGAGGCGGGCGAGATCGTGCTTGCGCTCGGGGACGAGCGCCCCGATCCCACCGATCTGGATGCCGACGGAGCTGACATTCGCGAAGCCGCAGAGCGCGAAGGTAGCAATGGTGAAAGACACCGGATCGAGCTGCCCCTTCAAGGGTCCGAGCTGTGCATAGGCAATGAACTCATTCAGCACCATGCGCGTGCCGAGCAAGCCGCCGATAGTGCCCGAGTCATGCCACGGCACACCCATCACGAACGCGATCGGGCGGAAGATCCAGCCAAGGATCGTCTGCAGGTCCGTCGGGAACCAGGGCGCGAAACCGTGCACGAAACCAAGTATGCCGTTGCTGAGCGCGATCAGCGCGATGAACGAGATCAACATCGCGATGACGTTGAGCATCAGGTGCAGCCCCTCGCTCGTCCCTCGCGCCGCCGCGTCCACCACGTTCACGTCCGTGCGCGGAATATCGACCTTCACACCACCGCGCGTCTCGGGCACCTGCGTCTCGGGCTCGATGATCTTGGCCATCATGATCGTGCCCGGCGCGGTCATGATCACGGCGGTGAGCAGATGACGCGCCTCGATGCCGAAGGCGATGTAGGCGGCCATGATGGAGCCCGAGACGTGCGCCATCCCCGCCGTCATCACCGTCATCAGTTCGGACTGCGTCATCTTCGGAAGGAATGGACGTACCGTGAGCGGAGCCTCGGTCTGCCCCATAAAGATCGACGCGGCCACGTTCAGGCTCTCCGCGCCGCTTGCTCCCATCACCTTGTTCATCAGGATCGCGAACGCCTTCACGACGACCTGCATGACGCCGAGATAATAGAGGATGGCGAACAGCGCCGAGACGAAAATGATCGCCGGAAGCACCTGGAACGCGAACACCACCCCGAGGCTCGAGTGCTGCTTGCCGAGCTCCCCGAAAACGAACCCTGACCCGGCGTACGAAAACGCCAGCAGCGCCGACACGGCGTCTCCGAGCTTTCGAAAGATCAGCTGGCCGATGGGGATGCGCAGGACGAAGATCGCGAACGCCAATTGCAGGCCGAGTCCCCAGCCGACGACGCGCCGGCTGATCGCCCGGCGATTCCGCGACAGGGCGACACCGATCCCGAGAATGAGCGCGATGCCGAAGATGCCGGTGGCGCGCTGTGGAACCGAGCGGGAGGTGGTCTGCGCGACCGGTGCGGCCGGAGGCGGGGGGGGGGGCGCGCGAGTCGCACTGTCCGCCGCCGTGGGTTGCTGGGGTCGCGGCGCGCCTTGTACCGTGTTCCACACGAAGCGCGGCAGCGTGAATACGACCAGCGCGCACACGAACGTGATCGCGAAGGCGAAGACTGTACGGCGCAGGACCATTAGAGAGCCTCCAGTTCGCTCTGCACGCGGGATACCAACGCCACCTTTTCGAAATCGGGAAGAAACGCGCTCTCGCACGCGTTGAGGGTCACGCGCGCGAGGTCCGGCCGGCTCAATCCCAGGACACTCTGGGCGACGAAATACTCGTCGGTGAGCGAGATCCCGTCCACCAGCCGCCCATCCGTGTTGAGCGTCACGATCACGCCACGATCGAGGTACCGCTTGAACGGGTGCTCGGCGAGCGATGGCACCGTGTGGGTGTGCACGTTGGACGTGAGGCACATCTCGAGCGGGATCTTGCGCTCGATCACGGATTCGAGCAGCGCGGGATCTTCGCCGAGCCGGGTCCCGTGGCCGATCCGCCGGGCCCCGCACTGCTCGAGCGCCTGGTGGATGGAGTCCGGGCCGTCCCCTTCCCCCGCGTGGCACGTGCAGGCCATCCCGTGCTGCGCCGCGTACGCGAACGCGGCCGCGTGATCGCGCGCGGGGTAGCCGTGCTCGGCGCCCGCGAGGTCGAACGCGACGACGCCCGCGGCCCGGTAGTCAGCCGCGGCACGCGCGAGCTCGAGCGACTCCGCGGGAGGCCGCGTTCGGATGCCGCACACGATGAGTCCGACCTTGGTTCCGGTTTCCGCCTCGCCCCGCTTGATGCCGCGTAGCGGGGCCTCGATGGCCTGCGAGAGCGTAAGCGCCGGCCGGTGGAGCAGTGGCGAGTACCGCGCTTCCACGTAGCGCAGCCCATCGGCCGCCGCGTCGAGGACGAACTCGTAGGCGATCCGCTCCAGCGCCGGCGCCGTCTGCATCACCGACAGCGTGATCTCGTACTTGGTGAGGTACTCCTCGAGGTTTCGGGCGTGCTTCACGGAGAGCGCCTGGGCGAGCGCGTCCGGTGTGTCCGCCGGGAGCCGGATCCCCTGGGCATGGGCCAGCTCGAGCATCGTCGCGGGACGCAAGGAACCGTCCAAGTGCACGTGCAGCTCGGCCTTGGGCCAGCGCCGCAGGGCGTCCTTGGTGAGGCGCGGCGGGCCCTGGCGTGCGCTGACCACGACGCGGAAGATCGCGCCGCCCTCGCCTACCGGGTCAGCCGCGTCTACCGGGCGACCCACGCCGTCGGTCACGTATGCGGCCCCCCGCCCCACCAGCTCCGCGAGCGCGTGGTCCAGTCCTTCGACGGCATCGCGCACGCTCGCCCCCTGTGCGACCGTGACCGGACGCTCGTTCACGAACACCTGGATCACCGACGGTCTCCTTCGCGGTGCCAGCGCGCCCCGCCCACCGGCCGCCCGGCCGACCAGGGCCAAACCTGGGGCTCGAGCGCACCGTGGAAGTCATTGATCGCGAGCACCCGCAACATCGTGCTGTCCGGCCGCGACCCGAAGGCGGCGATCACGACGTGCGCGGTGTCGGCGGCAGCGGCAGACGGTGTGGGCGTGGGTTGTTGGACGGCGGCGAGGAGCGCCAGGAGCAGACGCATAGTGCGCAGAAAATTGCCAAGGGCGAGCGCGTTACGCTACCTTCACGTCGCTATGAGCGAGCCGACGACGCACCGCATCCTCGTGGTCGACGACGAGCCCGACATCACCGCGCTCGTGGCGTACCACCTCGCCAAGGCGGGATACCGCGTCGCCACCGCCGCCAACGGTCGCGACGCCCTCCGCGCGGCGCGCGAAGAGCGGCCCGACCTCGTCGTGCTCGACCTGATGTTGCCCGGCGTGTCCGGGTACGACGTGCTGAGCGAGCTGCGTCGCCTCGAGGAGACCAAGGACCTGGGCGTCATCGTCCTCACCGCACGCAAGGAAGAGCCGGATCGAATCAAGGGACTCTCGCTCGGCGCCGACGACTACCTTCCCAAGCCGTTCTCCCCCCAGGAGCTCGTGCTCCGGGTCAGCGCTGTGCTGCGCCGGCTCGGCGCCCCCGCGGTGGCGGCCGGTGGGCTCGTCACCGCGGGCCCCATCACCCTGGACCGGAGCGCGCATCGGGTGACCGTGGACGGGGGAGAGATCGAGCTCACCGCCACCGAGTTCAAGCTGCTGCGCACGCTGATCGAGCGTGAAGGGCGGGTTCAGAGCCGGGCGCAGCTGCTCGAAACGGTGTGGCAGGCGCATCCCGACGTGCAGACACGGACGGTCGATATGCACGTCCAACGCTTGCGTCAGAAGCTCGGGCGCGCGGGCGACTGCATCGAGACCGTCCGCGGCACCGGGTACCGCTTTCGTCGCCCTGGCCCCACGCCCGGGGGGGGGGCGCGCGGCCGCAAGCGCCCGTGAAGCTCGCCACCCGGCTATTCGTCACGACCAGCCTTCCTCTCGCCGTGGCCGTGGTCGGGCTGGTCGCGGCGGCGGACCGGCTGCTGCGCCGCAATCTCGAGGACGAAATCGCCCGCAGCCTGGAGCACGAGGCTCGCGTCCTCGCGGCCCTCCTGCCCGCCGACTCGCTCCGCTGGCCCCAGCTCACGCGTGAGCTCGGCACCGGCACGGGGCATCGCGTGACGCTCATCGATCCCAAGGGCAACGTCCGGGGCGATACCGAGTTCGACCGCAACGCGCTGGGCCAGCTCGAGAACCACCTGATGCGACCCGAGGTCCAGCAGGCGCTCACCACCGGCGTCGGACGCGGCGAGCGCTTGAGCGCTTCCACCAACGAGCGGCGCATGTACGTCGCCGTACGCGGCGGTCCGCCGGGCATCGCGATCACGCGAGTGTCCACGACACTCGCCGCCGTGGACGCGCAGGTGGCCGCGGTTCAAGGTGCCGTTGCGCTGGCCGGGCTGGCGGCGATCGCCGCGGCCGCGATCCTCGCCTGGCTCCTGTCTCGCGAGGTCGCACGCCCGTTGGTGGAGCTCGGCGACGCCGCTCGCACGATCGCCGACGGTCGCGCCCCGGCCTTTCCGGCGTCCAACGTCCCGGAGATCGCTCAGCACATCGTGGCACTGCGCGCGATGCACCGGCAATTGGACCAGCGCTTCCTCGACCTGGTGCACGAGCGGGAGGAGACCGCCACGCTCATCGAAACGATGGCCGACGGCGTCGTGGCCGCCGACGCCCGAGGGGCGATCGTCATGCTGAACCGGGCGGCCCGGCGGCTCCTCGGCTTCGGCCCCGACGATCCGTTCCCGGCGCTCGCCGAGCTGTTCTACGATAAGCCGGCCCGCGAGCTGGTCGCGTCCGCGCTCGCGGGTCGCGAGACGGAGCCACGGGAGCTCGATCGCGACGGCCGCGCCCTCTTCGTCTCCGGCCGTGCCCTGCCGAACGGCGGCGCGCTGCTCGTGATTCGCGACGTGACCGAGCTGCGCCGTCTCGAGGCGATTCGCCGCGACTTCGTCGCCAACGTGTCGCACGAGCTCAAGACTCCCCTCACGTCCATCGCGGGATACGCGGAGACGCTCGCCACCGAAGCGAGCGCTGGCACCCAGACCGAGCGGTTCGCGCGAATCGTCCTGAACAACGCGAAACGCATGCAGCGACTGGTGGATGACCTCCTCGACCTGTCGCGTATCGAGTCGGGACGCTGGCAACCCACGGCCACCCGCGTCGACGTCGTCAGCCTCGCGGGCGACACGTGGACCAGCTTCGCCGACCGTGCTCGTGAGCGCCGGATCGAGTTTACCGCCGCCGCCACGGGGGGGGGGCGGGAGCTGACGGCCGATCCCGACGCCCTGCGGGAGGTGTTCACGAACCTGTTCGACAACGCGCTGCGCCACACACCGCCCGGCGGGCGCATCGCCGTCTCGGTCGACCCGGCGCCCGGCGGCATGACGGTGGCCGTCTCGGACACCGGCTCGGGGATCGCTCCCGATCACCTGCCCAGAATCTTCGAGCGCTTCTACCGGGCCGACCCGGGTCGCTCGCGGGAGGAAGGCGGGACGGGGCTGGGTCTTTCCATCGTGAAGCACCTCGTGGAGGCGCATGGCGGGCGCATCGAGGCCAAGAGCACGCTCGGTCGCGGCACCACAATCCGTATCTTCTTTCCCACGGCCGAACTAGCGGTCTAACAGCCGTTACGCATTCGTCACGCCGCCGTCGCGGTGGCTTGACGGGCGCATCGCATTCTCCCCGTGTGCGCATCGGCTTGGTGTCCGACACGTACACCCCCCAGGTCAACGGGGTGACCACCGTGGTCCACCGCATCGCCTCGCTGTTGCAGGGGGGTGGCCACGAGGTGTCCCTCGTCGTGCCTCGATATCCCAACGGATCCCCTTCGCCCGATCCCCACGAGCTGCGGATTCCCTCGGCGGCGTTTCCGCTCTATCCCGACATCCGTCTCGCGCTTCCGCCGTTCCGCCGGGTCGGGAGGTTCTTCGACGCGTCGCCGCCTGACGTGGTCCACGTGCACACGGAGGGCCCCCTGGGACTTGCAGGACGCGGCTGGGCCCTCTCACATCGGGTACCGCTCGTCACCTCCTATCACACGAACTTCCCCGAATACAGTCGCCACTACGGCGTCGGATTCCTCGAGCCTGTGGTGTGGCGTTGGCTGCGGTGGTTCCACGGCCCGGCCCGCGTGACCTTCACGCCGGGAGAAGCAATTCGCGACGAGCTGATCCGTCGCGGGCTCCGGCAGACGGTTGTGTGGGGACGCGGCGTGGACCCGCATTTCTTCCACCCCGGGCGCCGCGACGGCTCCTGGCGGCGCTGGCTGGCGGGGGGAGACGACACGGCGGTCGTGCTGCACGTCGGCCGGCTGGCCCACGAGAAGAACCTTGGGGTGCTGATCGAGGCATGGCGCCAGGCCCGCGCGGCGCTCGGCCAGCGGGCCACATTCGTGATCGCCGGAGAAGGTCCGGAAGCCCGCCGCCTCCAGTCCGAGCTGCCGTTCGTCCGGATGCTCGGGTTCCTGCCCCGGGCCGACCTGGCCACGCTCTACGCGAGCGCGGACGTGTGCGTCTTTCCATCCCATACGGAGACCTGTGGGCTCGTGGCGCTCGAGGCGATGGCCTCGGGAATAGCCGTGGTCGCCGCCGATGCCGGCGGGTTCCGGGAAAGCATCCGTCGGGGAACGAACGGGCTGCTGGTGCCCGCGCACGAGCCGGAGGGTTACGCCGCCGCGATCGAGGCGCTGGTCAACGACCCCGCCGCGAGATTCGCACTCGCCGCCGCTGCACGTGACCGGGCGCTCGGTCGCGACGTCGCCCACGAGAACGCCGAGCTGCTCGACCGCTACGCCGAGCTCGCCGGCCTTTCCGAGCGGAGGACCTCCCCATGCGCCGCCTAGTGATCGTCCTCGCCGACGGGCTCCGGCCCGATGCCGTATCACCCACGCTCATGCCGTCGCTGCATGCGCTCGGCGACGCGTATACCCTGGCCCGGCGCGCGCAGACTGTACGGCCGAGTGCCACGGTCGCCGCCCTCGCATCGCTCGCGACCGGCGTCGGACCCGAGACCCATCGGCTGATCGAGCCGGGTCTCAGCTTTCTTCCCCGGCTGGGCAGGATTCGCCCCGTCGCGTGGGAGCTGGCCCGCGCTGGAATCCCGGCCGACATCGTGACGGCGGATCTCGGACCCGCTGCGCTCCCGGTCGCCTGGGCGTTGGCTTCCACGGCGGGCGTCCGCCGGCTGGTGGCTAAAGGGTCGCGCGCCCGCGCGACGGCGGCCGCCGCCGAGCGCCTGCTGGCCCAACCGGACGAGCGCATGCTGTTTGTGTACCTGCCTGACTGCGATCGGGCGGGACACGCTCACGGCTGGATGTCGGCTCCGTACCTCGAGGCCGCCGCCGAGGTGGACGCCGCCATCGGCCAGCTGTCCCGGTGGACCGACGACACCGTCTTCATCGTGACGGCGGATCACGGGGGTGGCGGGGTGACCGCCAACGAGCACGACGAGCCGCACCCGGTGAACGATCACATCCCGCTTATTCTGGCCGGGCCGGGCGTGACGCGGCGGCATCAGCTCACCCGCACGATTTCCCTGCTCGACGTGCCTGCCACGGTGTTGTGGTGGTTCGGCGTGCCCGTCCCCATCTGCTATGAGGGCCGGCCCTTGTCCGAAGCCTTTGCGCGGGTCGCGGGGCCGGCGCCCGAGACCTTGGTGGCCTGATGCGCTGGATCACGCATCTCGGCGGCGCTCGCGTGACGCTGGGCATCGGGCTCGTGCTCGCGGCGTTCGGGGAAACCCGCCTCGGCGTCGCGGTGCTCCTGGCGAACGCCGGATCCCATGTGCTCGTCCAGGTCCTGAAGCGCGCGGTGGCGCGCGCCCGGCCGTGCGACGCGATGGGGCGTCCGCTCGCGCTCGTCGAGCTGCCCGACCCCCATTCGTTCCCGTCGGGTCATGCCGCGGCGGCGACGGCGGTCGCCATGACCATCGTGCTCGCCCACCCGCTCGCCGCGCCCATCGCCCTGCCCCTCGCGGGCGTGGTCGCGCACTCGCGTGTCGCGCTGCGGGTGCATCACGTCAGTGATGTGGTCGCGGGTACGGTACTCGGGTTGGCCGGAGCCGTGGCGGCTACGAGGCTAATCCTCTAAGCAGAGGCGGTGAGGTGTCCGGTGTCAGGTGTTCGGAACGCCCCTCGAACACCAGACACCGGACACTTGACACCCGTTCTTAAAACTCGAACGCCCCACTCAACGGATCCGCCGCCGCATCGCGCGACGAGAGCGGTGCCAACCCCCAGCGGTGCTCGATGAGGGCGAGGATGGACGTCGTGTCGTAGCGGTGATGATCGACGGCGCCCTTACGCGCGAAGGGCGAGATCACGATCGCCGGGACGCGTGACCCGGGCCCCCAGCGGTCCACGACCGGCGGCGCGACGTGATCCCAGAAGCCGCCGTTTTCGTCGTAGGTGATGATGATCGCCGTATGATCCCAGTGCGGACTCGAGCGCACCGCATCGATCAGCCGCTTCACGTGATTCTCGCCGGTGATGATGTCGGTGTATCCCGGGTGCTCGTTGTCGATGCCGACCGGCTTCACGAACGACACCGCGGGCAGCCGACCGGTGCCGAGCGCCGCCACGAAGTCCTGCTCATCCTTCAGGTGCTCGGCCTTGGCCGCCGTCCCGTCGGCGTAGCGTGCGAAGTAGACGAAGGGTTGATGATGGAATTGGAACAGCGGATCCGGGTTCCCCGCCACCGCGTCGTTCCAGCCCCCGGCGTACCACGCCCACGAGATGCCCTTTTCCGAAAGGCGATCGCCGATGGTCGCGAACGTCTGGTTCGGCACGAGCTGGGCCTGCGGCACGCCCACTGGATGCGGGGTGTTGACGCTGAACGCCGTGTTGACCGCAAAGCCGTCCGGCGTCACGAAGCCGTCACTGACCAGATTGCCGCTCGCATCGAGCTGTGCGACCGCGCTCGCCGGCGCATTCGGGAACGCCGGCGTCTGGGCGGCGATGAGCCAGAAGTGATTCAAGAAGGAGCCGCCGAAGGCTCCGTGAAAGAAGTTGTCGCACAGGGTGTAGCGCGCAGCCTCGGCCGCGAGCGGCAAGCCCGCGGTATGGTAGAACCCCATCACGAGCCCCTTCGCGTCACTCACCAGGGCGAACTTGTCCATGCGGCCTCCATCGATCTGCGACTGCTCCTGATAGAAGCGATGCACCAGATCCCGCGTGGGGACGGTCGCGGGAACGAACTGCTCGACGTTGAACGGGGCATTCGGCAGATTGGTGGGGATGGACGCCATGCCCGGCACGGCGGGGAGCGTTGCAAACGGGGTTCCGGAGCCATCCACCTGCAGCGGCGACCCGGTCGCCGCCGCAAGCCCATTGGCGCCGGCGAACTCGCCGTACACATTGTCGAAGCTGCGATTCTCGAGATAAATGACGATGATATGGTCGAGGGCTCTCAGCGCCGGATCGCCGTCGCGTCCGGGATCGGCGACGCGCTCGGCGGTGAGCGGCGTCGGTTTGGCCACTCGGTCCGGGTCACACGCCCCAAACCCAAACAGCGTGGCGACGAGCGCCGTCGCAACGCCCTTCTGCAGGAGACGTCTCATGGATCCTCCGAGGTGAAATGCGATTGCCTGGAAGCGCCAAGAGACTCACTACCGTGGGTCACGGGGACCCGAGGTCCACGCCGCGGCGGCGTAACGATCGGACAACGGCTAGCCGACCGGCCGTGGCCGGTGCCCCGCGGGTCGAGCGAGGCTTATGGTCGTCTCGCCCACCCTCGTTACTAGTTCGTTACACACGCCGCGCTTGCCCGTGACGAGCGTGCGTTCGCTTTCCTCGCCGGTGCTGCAGGAACACCACACCCTATTCCCCAAGGAGGGGAGAGACCCAATGGCGTTCTTCTATCGTCGCGTGCTCGGGGTGGCCGTCGTGGCCGCCGCGATGGGCGCCTCCACGGCCGCCGCGCAGGGCAGTCCGTCGCCCTGGTCGGTGGGTGCGACCGTGTACGCGCAGTACGTTTATCAACTCAAGGACACCAACAGTGTCAAGCAAAACAACTTCGACGTGACCCGCGGCTACCTGAACCTCATCGGTCGCTTCTCGGGCGGCGTATACACGCGGGTCACGGTGGACTTGTTCTCCGTCAGTGCGGCAGGTACTGGCGGTACCGCCGGCTCCTACGCCTACCGCCTCAAGTACGCCTACGCGGCGTGGACGCCCACCAACAGCCCCCTCACCTACAAGCTCGGCATGATCCATACGCCGTGGCTCGACTGGGAAGAGGCGCTCTGGGACTATCGCATGCAGGGCACCATGGCGCTCGATCGGAACGGCTACGAATCCGCCTCCGACATCGGGGCCGGCATCGACGGCAAGTGGAAGAGCGACAAAGTGAACTTCCAGGCCACGATCGTGAACGGCGAGGGCTATCACGGGGGCGTCGGCGACGGGCGCAAGGACGTCGAGGGCCGGGTCTCAGTGCGGGTCATGGACACCGACGACTCGAGCCGGGTAGGCGGCCTCCGCATTACCGCCTACGCACATGCCGGTAAGCCGACCGGCAGCGGCACGAGGAATCGTTGGCTTGGGATGGTGTCGTATCGCGCCAAGCAGTACACGCTCGCGGCCGAGGCAACCGCCGCCACCGACAGCACCACCGGCGCCGCGAAGCGGGACGGGCACATCTACAGCGCCTTTGGCGTCTACCACGTCCCGCGCTCCGGGGTGTCCGTGATCGCACGCGTCGACGCCGTAACGCCGATCGTGGCGGGAAATCGGCTGACGCGCTACATCGCCGGCTTATCCTACCAGATCAACCCCCAGCTGCGCGTGCTCGCCGACTGGGATTACCTCAACTATAAGAACGCCCCGGCCACACCGGACTTGACCCGGTCGCAGGCCCTATTCCAGACGCAGTTCGTCTTCTAACCGGACGAGGTCTAGCGTATGAAGAAGACTCCGCTGCTCGCCCTCGCCGCCGCCCTGGCGCTCGCTGCTCCCGCGAGCGCCCAGGTGAAGCTCAACGGCGCGGGCGCGACGTTCCCGAACATCATCTATCAGGACTGGATCATCAATTTCAACCGCGCCCATTCGGACGTGCAGCTCAACTATCAGTCGATTGGGTCGGGCGGTGGCATCCGGCAGTTCTCGGACGGCACCGTCGACTTCGGCGCGAGCGACGCGCCGATGACCGACTCGGCTATCGCCGCGATCCAAGCCAACGTGCTCCACATCCCCACCGTTCTGGGCGGCGTGGTCGCGACCTACAACGTGCCCGAGGTTCAGGGAACGTTGAAGCTCACACCGGACGTCCTCGCCGACATCTTCCTCGGCAAGGTCACCAAATGGAGCGACGCCCGGATCACTTCCATCAACCCTGGCCTGAAGCTGCCCGGGACGGACATCGTGGTGGTGCACCGCTCTGACGGCTCGGGGACGAGCTTCATCTTCACGGACTACCTGTCGAAGGTCAGCCCCGAGTGGGCGAGCAAGGTGAGCAAAGGCACGTCGGTCAACTGGCCCGTCGGGCTCGGCGGGAAGGGCAATGAGGGCGTCACGGCAACCGTGAAGCAGACGCCCGGCGCCATCGGCTACGTCGAGCTGGGCTACGCGCAGATCAACAAGCTGCCCTTCGCGAGCGTGCAGAATAAGGCGGGCAGGTTCATCACGCCGACTCTGGAGAGCGTGACCGAGGCAGCCGCGGGCGCCATGAAGGCGATGGACCCCGGCACCGATTTCCGGGTGTCGATCACGAACCCCGACGGCGACAAGGCGTATCCCATTGCGAGCTTCACCTGGTTCCTGTTACACAAGCAGTACGAGGACGCCGCGAAGGCGAGTGAGCTCGTGAAGTTCGTGTGGTGGGCCGAGACGGTCGGCCAGGGTCGGGCGCCCGAGCTCGGGTATGCACCGCTCCCCACACAGCTTCGCCCCTGGATCGAGGCGCGGTTGAAGACCATCACGGCAGGCGGCAAGTCGGTCTGGACGACGGCAGCCCGGTAACCCCTCCTTCCGGCTGCCGTTTTCACCCCCCGCACGGCGGTATTCGCCTGCGGGGGTTTTTTCTTTCCCCCGCCGTTACAATCCCGTGACAGACGCCGGATACGTTTCCGGCCCATGACCGCCCTCCCGATCGACCCCGCGGTAGCCTCCGCCCCTGAGCCGCGCTGGCGGGTGCTGCGCGGCGTCAACGTGGGCGATCGCGTGTATCGCGGCACCCTGACGGTCCTCGCGGTCACGCTTCCGCTGCTCCTGCTCGCCCTCCTGAGCGAGCTCATCGTGAGTGCCTGGCCGGCCATACGCCGGTTCGGTCCTCATTTCCTTTGGACCTCGGTCTGGGATCCGGTGGCGGGAGTGTTTGGCGCCGCTCCGATGATCTTTGGCACATTGGCCTCGTCGCTCCTCGCCCTCCTGATCGCCGTGCCACTCGCGTTGGGGGTGTCCATCTTCCTCACGGAGTTCGCCCCCAAGTGGGTGCGCCAGCCGATCGCGTTCCTGGTCGAGCTCCTGGCGGCCATCCCGAGCGTGGTGTACGGGCTCTGGGGCATCTTCGTGCTCATCCCGTTTCTCCGCTCGACGGTGGTGCCGCCGTTGCGCGCCGTGTTCGGGTGGACGCCGTTCTTCAGCGGGGTGTTCTACGGCAACTCCCTGCTCGCGGGCGGCGTGATCCTCGCGATCATGATCGTGCCCTACATCGCCGCGGTGTCGCGGGAGGTGCTGCTCGCCGTGCCGGGGAGCCAGCGCGAAGCCGCGCTCGGCATGGGCGCGACCCGGTGGGAGGCGGTGTGGACTGCCGTCGTGCCCTACGGCCGCGCGGGCCTGATCGGCGCGGTCATCCTCGGCCTCGGCCGCGCGCTGGGCGAGACCATGGCCGTCACGATGCTGATCGGCAACCGGCACGACATCGGGCTCTCGGTGCTGCAGCCCGCGTACACGATGGCCGCGGCGATCGCCAACGAGTTCAGCGAGGCGACCACCAATCTCTATCTCTCGGCGTTGTTCGAGGTGGGTCTGGTGCTGTTCGTAATCACCGTGGTGGTGAACGCGCTGGCGCGCCTCTTGATCTGGCAGGTGGCGCGCGGCACCGCGGTGGGGAGCCGCGCCTTGTGAACGCGCGACGGATCCGCCGCCGCCTGGTGAACGGCGTGATGACCGGGCTCGTGGGCGTCCTCTCGTTCCTGGCCGTCCTGGCCCTCGTCCTGATCCTCGGGGATCTCGTCGTGAAGGGCGCCTCGTCGCTCGACTGGAATTTCTTCACGAAGAACCCGGTCCCGGCGGGTGAGAGCGGCGGCGGCGTCGCGAACGCCATCGTCGGCACGGGCATCATCGTGGGACTCGCCTGCCTCATCGGCCTCCCCATCGGCATCGGCGCCGGGCTGTATCTCGCGGAATTCGGATCGGGACGCCTGGGCTGGATCGTGCGCTTCGTGGCGGACGTCTTGAACGGGACGCCGTCGATCGTGGTCGGCATCTTCGCATGGACGTGGCTCGTAAAACCGATGGGCCATTTCTCCGCGCTCGCCGGGAGCGTAGCGCTCGCCGTTCTCATGGTCCCGATGCTCGCGCGAACCACGGAAGAGATGGTGCGGCTCGTGCCGCACTCGCTGCGCGAGGCCGCGCTCGCGCTCGGGTATCCGCGCTGGCGTACGTCGCTCCGGATCGTCGCGCGCACGGCGCTGGCCGGCATCGTCACCGGTTGCCTCGTCGGCGTCGCCCGCATCGCCGGAGAGACGGCGCCGCTGCTCTTCACGGCACTCGGCAACTTGAACTTCTCGACCCACGTGCTCGAGCCGATGCAGGCGCTGTCCTTACAGATCTTCACGTACGCGACCGGCCCATTTGACGAATGGCATCGCCTCGCCTGGGCGGCCGCAATCATCCTGATGGGTCTCGTGCTGCTGCTCGCGATCGCGGCCCGCTGGGCCATCCGGCAACGACATGGCGCCGCCCGCTGACTCGCGGTTGCAGCTCGAGGCCGTCAGGCTGACGGCGCTGTACGGCCGGCGCGCTGTCGTCAAGGACGTGTCGATTCTCTTCCCCGCGCACACGGTCACCGCGGTGATCGGACCCTCCGGGTGCGGCAAGAGCACGTTTCTCCGCTGCTTGAACCGCATGCACGAGCTGTCGGACGGCGGCTGGGTGACCGGCCGGGTACTGCTCGACGGCGACGACATCTACGCCGAGGCAGTCGACCCGGTGCAGCTGCGGCGCCGCGTGGGCATGGTGTTCCAGCGGCCCACGCCGTTTCCCACCATGTCCATCTACGACAACGTGGCCGCCGGGCTGCGGGTGAACGGTCATCGCTCGCGCGCTGACGTGGACGCGGCGGTGGAGCGGGCGCTGCGCCGCGCCGCGCTGTGGGACGAGGTGAAGGATCGCCTCCGGCGGAGCGCGCTGGCGCTGTCGGGGGGCCAACAGCAGCGGCTCTGCATCGCGCGCGCGCTCGCCCCGGAGCCCGAAGTGTTGCTCCTCGACGAGCCGACCGCGTCACTCGACCCCGCGGGCACCCAGCGGATCGAAGAGCTGTGTCACGAGCTCAAGACCAACTACACGATCGTGATCGTCACGCACAACCTGCAGCAGGCCGCCCGAGTGTCGGACTACACGGCCTTCTTTTATCTCGGCGATCTCGTCGAGGTGGGCCGTACGGAAGTCCTCTTCACCACGCCGACAGAGGAGCGGACCGAAGCGTACATTACGGGGAGGTTTGGATGAGCGTCGCCGTGGAGCCCCTGCACCAGGAAGCGCCTGCCGTCCCGCGTGTCGTCGCCGAGCCCGCGCGCGCGGCCACGCCGGTCATCGACGTGCGCCGCTACAGCTTCTGGTACGGTGCGACCCAGGCCCTCTTCGACCTGACGTTCACCATCCCCCGTCGCGCGATCACCGCCCTGATCGGGCCGTCCGGGTGCGGCAAGAGCACGTTCCTCCGCTCGATCAACCGCCTGAACGAGCTGATCCCACACACGCGCCGTACGGGGGACATCCTGCTCGAGGGGGTCTCTGTCTTCTCGAGCGGCACCGATCCCGTGTCGCTGCGCCGCGAGGTGGGGATGGTGTTCCAGCAGCCCAATCCGTTTCCGAAGACCATCTTCGACAACGTGGCCTATGGGCCCCGCTTGAACGGTCTGGCCGCGGAGCGCGAGATGCCGGACCGAGTCGAGCGGGCGTTGCGGCGGGCGGCCCTCTGGGACGAGGTGAAGGACCGGTTGCGCGCGGTCGGGACGAGCCTGTCGGGTGGCCAGCAGCAACGCCTCTGCATCGCGCGCGCGCTGGCGAACGAGCCGGAGGTGTTGCTGATGGACGAGCCCTGCTCGGCGCTCGACCCCGCCGCCACGCAGCGCATCGAGGAGCTCATGGTCGAGCTCAAGCAGAACTACTCCATCGTCATCGTGACGCACAACATGCAGCAGGCGTCGCGCGTGTCGGACTTGACCGGATTTTTCTATCTCGGTCGCCTGATCGAGTTCGGCGACACGAAGCAGATCTTCACCAGGCCCACGGACGAGCGCACCGAGGCCTACATCACGGGACGGTTCGGATGAACGCCTCACTCGCGCATCGCCACTTCCACGACGAGCTATCGGAGCTCAAGGCCAAGCTCCTGACCATGTCCGCCGAGGCGCAGGACGCCCTCGGCCGGGCGCTCGACGGGCTGCTGAAGCGCGATGCCCGACTCGCCGAGCAGGTCATCACCGGCGATAACGGGATCGACGCCCTCGAGCTCGAAATCGAGGAGACCGTGATCGATCTGCTCGCCACGCAACAGCCGATGGCGAGGGACTTGCGCCTGCTCGTCGCGGCGACCAAGATCGCGAACGATTTGGAGCGGGTGGGTGACCACGCTGTGAACATCGCGCAATCCGCCCAGCGGCTGCTCTCGGCGCGGCTGATCGCGCCCGAGCCCGAGCTGCTCGAGATGGCGCGGCAGGCGCGGGCCATGCTGTCCGGGGCGCTCGACGCCTTCGTGCGCGGCGACGCCAAGCTCGGCCGCGAGATCTGCCGGAGGGACGATTCCGTCGATGCGCTGCACCACTCCGTGTTCCGGATCCTCTTGACGCACATGATGGAGGACCCGCACATCATCGGGGCCGCGATGGATCTCTTCCTCGTAAGTCGCAACCTCGAGCGCGTGGCGGACCTGGCCACCAACATCGCCGAAGACGTCGTATTCGTGGTGGAAGGAAAGACGATCAAGCACCACGCGGAGGAGCGCGGGCTCGGTACCGCTCCCGAGCGCTGACGTACCGTGGCCACCACGCTGCCCCACACCACCTACCGCGCGCGCCGCCATCCGCGCTCCCAACCGGCGCGTCGCCCCGGGGCCCGCGTCACTCAGGCCACGGCACCCCGGCTCGCTGCGGTGGACATCGGGACCAACTCCATCCGGCTCGTCATCGCGGAGGTGCAACCCGACGGCTCCTATCGGGTGCTCGACGAAGATCGGGAGATGAGCCGGCTGGGCCGCGGGCTGTACGCCGCCGGCCGGATCGGCGAAGCGCCGTTCGAGCAATCGCTGGCCGCGCTGAGCCGCATGAAGGCTATCGCCGATGGCTATGGCGTCACCGATCTGCGCGCCATCGCGACGAGCGCTGTCCGGGAGGCGGCGAACGGTTCCGAATTCGTCCGCGAGGCGTGGCGACGGACGCGCGTGCGCGTGGAGGTCGTCTCGGGAGACGAAGAGGCGCGACTCGCGTTCCGCAGTGTGGCCCGCCACTACGAGCTCGACGGCCGACGGACAGCGATCGTGGACATCGGAGGCGGAAGCGCCGAGGTGATCCTCGCCGCGGGCGGCGTGGTGGAGCAGATGTTCTCGCTGCCGCTCGGCGCCGTTCGGCTGACGGAGCAGTACGGAAAGTCCGACCCGCTCCGGCCCAAGCACTGGCGAGCCCTGCGCCGCGCCATCGATGCGGCCATCGACGAAGGCATCGGCAAGCCCGCCTTCGCCGCCGAGGTCATGATCGGCAGCGGGGGCACGTTCACCAACCTCGCCGAGATGGCCCAGGCCGAGCGCGACGGGCGGGTCTCCGGTGCGCGCGACTACGCGCTGAGCAGCGCCGAAGTGAAGCGCCTCGTCGACCGACTCCGTGAGACGCCCCTCGAGGGGCGCCGCCGGATCCCGGGTCTGAACCCCCAGCGGGCCGACATCATCGTGGCCGGCGCGGCGGTGGTGTCGCGCCTGGCGCGGCGGCTCGACACGCAGCGCGTGCTCGTGAACGATCGTGGCGTGCGCGACGGCGTGTTGCTCACCATGATCGACGACCTCACGGGCGGCGCGCGGCCCCGCACCGCCGTCCCTGACCGGATGGACACGGTGCGACGTTTCGCCCGCGCGTGCCGGTCCAACGAGCGGCACTGCGAGCACGTCGCGAAACTCGCCGGCCTCTTGTTCGACGCCCTGCGGGACGCCTATGCCCTTCCCCCCGCCGGGCGGGACATCCTCGCCGCCGCGGCACTGCTGCACGACATCGGGTACCTGATCCACCACGAGCAGCATCACAAGCACGCCTATCACCTGATTCTGAACGGCGACCTGCGCGGCTTCTCCGCGCGTGAAATCGAGCTGATCGCGAACGTCGCCCGCTATCACCGCCGCGCGTTCCCCAAAAGAGCTCACTCCAACCTCGCCCGTCTTGACAAGGGGGAGCGCCGCCTGGTGCGGCGGCTCAGCGGTATCCTGCGGGTGGCCGACGGCCTCGATCGCACCCATGGGCAGCTCGTGACGGGATTCAAGTGCCGGGTGGGCGACGGCTGGGTCCGCCTGCGGGTCACCGCGGCGAGCGATCCGGCAATCGATCTCGAGGACGCGAAGCGCAAGGCCGCGTTGCTCGAGCGCGCGTTCCAGACGGAGCTGTCGCTCGCGGCGGCCCAAAAATAGACCATGCCGGATCGCGCCCCGCCCGCCCACCCGCCCGAGTCGTACCTGAACCGCGAGCTGTCATGGCTCGAGTTCAACGCCCGGGTCCTCGAAGAGGCGGGGGACGCAACCAATCCGCTGCTCGAGCGGCTCAAGTTCCTGGCGATCTTCAGCTCGAACCTGGACGAGTTCTTCGAGATCCGGGTGGCGGGCCTGCAGCAGCAGGTGTATGCCGGCGTCGCGCCGCAGGATTACGGCGCGGACGGCATGGCGCCGGCCGATCAGCTCGCGGCGATCTCGCGACGGGCGCAGGAGCTGGTCGCCACGCAGTACGGGATCTTGCGCGAAGCGGTGTTCCCCGGGCTCGCCGCGGGTGGCATCGAGCGCGTGCGCTCCGACGACCTCACGGATGCCGAGCGGCGGCAGGCGCAGCAGCAGTTCCGAGCCAGCATCCAGCCGGTGCTCACGCCGCTGGCGATCGACCCGGGCCACCCGTTCCCCCATGTCCACAACAAGAGCCTCAACGTCGCCCTCGTGGTCGAGCGCCGCTCCGCTGGACAGGCGCGTCGTCACTTCGCAGTGGTGCAGGTGCCGGCGGTGCTCGATCGAGTGGTGATCGTCTCGCGTGACGACGGCCGCGTGCGCTTCCTGCTCCTCGAAGACCTCATCACGCAGCACCTGCGTGAGCTGTTCGGCGGCCTGCGGGTGGTGGACCACACCTTTTTCCGGGTCACGCGCAACACCGATCTCACCATCGAAGAGGACGATGCCGAGGATCTCCTCGCCACGATCGAGGCGAGCCTGGGCCAGCGGATGCGCAGCGATCCCGTGCGGCTCGAGATTTCGGCGGATGCGGCGGACACGTTCATCGAGATGCTCACGCGAGCGCACGACCTCGAGGCCCGCGACGTGTTTCGGGTCGACGGCCCCGTCGATCTCGCGGCGTTGATGCCCCTGCACCGGCTCGAGGGCTTCGCTCCCCTCCGCGATGAGCCGTTCGTCCCGCGCGTGAGTCCGCCGTTCGCGCAGGGGCGCGACATCTTCGACGTGATCCGCGCGCAGGACGTGCTCGTGCACCACCCCTATGAGTCGTTCGGCAGCGTGGTCGACTTCATCGCCAGGGCGGCGGACGACCCCCAGGTGCTGGCCATCAAGCAAACGCTGTACCGCACGAGCGCGCCGAGCCCGATCATCTCGTCGCTCGCGCGGGCCGCGCAAAACGGCAAGCAGGTGACGGCCCTGGTCGAGCTGAAGGCGCGGATGGATGAGCGCAACAACATCACCTGGGCACGGACGCTCGAGCAGGCCGGGGTCCACGTCGTATACGGCATCGTGGGCCTGAAGACGCACTGCAAGGCGGCGCTCGTCGTGCGGCGCGAGGCCGACGGCATCCGGCGGTACGTGCATCTCTCCACCGGCAATTACAACACGGCCACGGCGCGCATCTACACGGACCTAGGCCTCTTCACGGCTGATCCGGACTTCGGTGAGGACGCGAGCGCGCTGTTCAACCTCCTCACCGGATACGCGGAAGGGTATCAGTGGCGGAAGCTGCTCGTGGCGCCCCTGGGCTTGCGCGAGCAGCTCGTGGAGCTGATCGAGGGCGAGCGGCGTAACGCGGAGGCGGGGAAGCTCACCCGGATCATCGTCAAGATGAATGCGCTCGTCGAGCCGTCGGTGATCGATGCGCTGTACGGTGCGTCTCAAGCCGGCGTTCCCATCGACCTCATCATCCGTGGCATCTGCTGCCTGCGCCCCGGACTTCCAGGCCTCTCGGAGCACATCCGCGTCACGAGCATCGTGGATAAGTTCCTCGAGCACAGTCGCGTGTTCTACTTCGAAAACGGTGGCAAGCCCCGGGTGCTGCTCGCGAGCGCCGACTGGATGCCGCGGAACTTCTGGCGCCGCATCGAGACCGTGTTCCCCGTCGAAGATGCCGCCCTCCGATCCCGCATCGTCGGGGAGATCCTGCCGCGACTCATGGGGGACAACGTGAAGACGCGGGAGCTCCTCCCGGACGGCACCTACCGGCGTCCACCCCGAGCGGATGGCGAGCCCGCCGTGCGAGCGCAGGTGGCCCTCCAGGAGCTGGCGCGCGAGGCCGCACGGGAGACCACCGAGCCGCGCCCTCCGTTCGTGCCGGTGGTACGCCGCCCGCGTCCCTCCGACCTACACGAGCGCGCCGGCTCGACCTGACCGGCGATGCGCCTGCTTGTCGTCCGCCACGCCATCGCCGAAGACCGCGAGGCGTTCGCGCGCACGCAGAAGGACGACGCCGCACGACCGCTGACCCCCGAGGGTCGCCGCAAGATGGAACGAGGCGCGCTCGGCCTGCGCCAGATCGTGCCGGAGCTGAATCTCCTGGCGTCGAGCCCGTTCCGCCGCGCAGTCGACACGGCTGGAATTATCGCGCATGCTTATGGGGAGCTGCGCGTCGAGCGGGTGCCGGAGCTGGCCCCGGGCGGCGGCGTGGACCGGATCATCACGTGGCTGCAAAGCCAGCCGGCCCAAGGGACCATCGCGGTCGTGGGGCACGAGCCCGATCTCTCATGCATGGTGTGCGCCCTCGTATGCGGCACCGACAACCCGTTTCTCGAGCTCCGGAAGGGTGCGGCCTGTCTGCTCGACCTCCCCGGCCGGGTCGCCCGCAGCGCCGCAACCCTCGACTGGTTGCTCGGGCCCAAGCATCTGCGCCGCCTGGCGACCCCCGATGACTGATCGCGTGTCCAGCCTGCTCGGCCAGCCCGCGTCCGCCGCGGTCGCTCGGATCGCCCTCGCGCGCCTCGACGAAGCCCGCGTGGCGTGCGCGCGGATCGACGATCGGGGCGACCCCGAAGCGCTGCACGACTTCCGAGTCGCCGTGCGCCGCCTCCGCACGCTGGTTCGCGCGTTCTCGGGTGAGCTGGACGACGCGATTCCAAAAAAGCTCGAGCGCCGTGTACGGGACCTCGGGCGCCTGACGACCGCCGGGCGCGACGCCGAGGTGCAGCTCGCCTGGTTGCGGGAGGTGGGCGCCCGCCGCGGTCCCGGCCTCGCGTGGTTTCGCAGCAGACTCGAAGATCGGCGAGACCGGGCGTACGATGAGATCCGGCGCTCGGTGCCGCACGCCTTTCGTGGTCTCGAGCGGCGGCTGCGCCGTCGCTTCAACGGGGCGCTGGCGGAGCCGACCGGGCACGTGGCCCCCTTCGCGCCCGCGCTGGCGCGAGAGCTCAGGGCCGAAAGCGCGGCACTCCGCCAGGAATTCGCGATCGCTCGTTCCCCGAGCGACACCGACGCGGTGCACGGCGCCCGCATCGCCGTAAAGCGGATGCGCTACCTGTTGGAGCCGGTCGGTGACGGAGACGCCAATGCACGAAACCTCGTCGAACGCCTCAAGCGGTTGCAGACAGCGCTGGGCGAGCTGCACGACCTGCAAATCCTGCTGCAGGAGTTCGGAGACGCGGCCGCGGAAGCCGCGGCCGAGCGCGTCCGCCGGAAGCACGCGCTGCTGCTCCGCGGCGCCATACGCGGCGATCGAGCCGACGGACCCCGCCCGTCACCGGCGGGCGTCCTCGCGATCGCCAACCTCGCCGCCCGCCGTCAGGAGGCGGTGTTCGCGAACGATCTCGCCGAATGGCGCGACGGTGCTCTGGATACGCTCGCGGGAGATGTGACGCGCTGGGCGGGAACGCGGGCGCGGCTCGGCGCCGCGCGGCCGCGTCTAAACCGTGTGAGGATCAGGCACCGCGCGGAACGATGACCGCTGCGGCACGGCGCCGCTCCAGAAACTCCGGATCCGCGAACAGCTTGATGAGCAGCATCCCCGCCACGAAGCCGCCGACGTGCGCCCAGAACGCCACCCCCCCCTCCACCTGGCTGAGTGCCGATGCCGTTCCGCCGAGGAGCTGGAGCAAGAACCAGTAGCCCAGCATCACGTAGGCCGGCAGGGCGATCGTCGTCACGAAGAACCCCAGAAAAACCAGCGTGTGCACGCGTACGCGCGGATACAGCAGAACATACGCGCCCATCACGCCGCTGATCGCACCCGACGCCCCGACCATCGGGACCGCGGACTTGGGCGAGACGAGCATCTGGGTCGTGGCCGCCGCGAGGCCGCACAGCACGTAGAACACCACGAAGCGCCCGTGTCCCATGGAGTCTTCGATGTTGTTTCCAAAGACCCAGAAGAACCACATGTTTGTGAGGAGATGAAACCAGCCGCCGTGCATGAACATAGACGTCAAGAGCGTCCACCAATGCGGGACGGCCGAGATGACGCACTGCATCTGGGGGCCGACGGGGACGGCCGTTCCGGGCGGCACGGTCCGTAATACCTCGCCGGGGATCAACCCGTAATGGCAGACCGATTGCGCCAGCGCCTGGTCCGTGGCTCCGGCGCCTTGAACGAACAGCCAGGCGACGACGTTTAGGGCGATGAGGCCGACAGTGCTGACCGGCGCGAGCTCGGTGGGGTTTTCATCTTTGTACGGAAACACGCCGGTAAAGATACGCGGAGTCTGTCATTCTGGCATCTTTCTGGGGCACGGGGATTGCTTGTGCGACGGTGAGTTCCGAGCGCGCATCAACCCCAGGATAAGGAGCAGTTGTCATGGCTGAGAAAATTATCGGCATCGACCTCGGCACGACCAACTCCGTGGTGTCGGTGATGGAAGGCGGAGACCCGGTCGTCATCCCGAATGCTGAGGGCGGCCGCGTGACCCCATCCGTAGTCGCGTTCACGAAGGACGGCGAGCGGCTCGTCGGTCAGGTCGCCAAGCGCCAGGCGGTGACCAATCCCCAGAACACCATCTTCTCGATCAAGCGCTTCATGGGTCGGCGCATGGACGAAGTGAAGGAAGAGATCAAGCGCGTCCCATACAAGGTCGTGGCGGGGCCCAACGGGCTCGCCTGCGTCGAGATCATGGGGAAGGTCTACACGCCACCCGAGATCTCGGCGATGATCCTCCAGAAGATGAAGCAGACGGCGGAGGACTACCTCGGCCACAAGGTCGAGAAGGCGGTCATCACCGTCCCCGCGTACTTCAACGACTCGCAGCGCCAAGCCACCAAGGATGCCGGCAAGATCGCCGGGCTGGAGGTCGTCCGCATCATCAACGAGCCCACCGCCTCGGCGCTCGCCTACGGCCTGGATAAGAAGAAGGAAGAGAAGATCTCGGTCTACGACCTGGGCGGCGGCACGTACGACATCTCTGTGCTCGAGCTCGCCGAAGGCGTGTTCGAGGTGAAGTCCACCAACGGTGATACGCACCTGGGAGGCGACGACTTCGACGCCCGCATCATGGAGTGGCTGGTCGCCGAGTTCAAGCGCGATCAGGGAATCGATCTCTCGAAGGATCCCATGGCGCTGCAGCGGCTGAAGGAAGCCGCCGAGAAGGCCAAGATGGAGCTGTCGACGGTGATGCAGACGGAGATCAATCTGCCGTTCATCACGGCGGACCAGTCGGGGCCCAAGCACCTGAACTTGACGCTCACGCGCGCCAAGCTCGAGCAGCTCGTGGACGACCTGGTGAAGCGCACCACGCCCCCGATGGAGCAGGCGCTCAAAGACGCAGGTCTCAGTCCGACGAAGATCGACGAGGTGATCCTGGTCGGCGGCCAGACGCGCATGCCCAAGGTGCAGGAAGTCGTCAAATCCTTCTTTAGTAAGGAGCCCCACAAGGGCGTGAACCCGGACGAGGTGGTTGCGATCGGCGCTGCGATTCAGGGCGGCGTGCTGGCGGGCGAGGTGAAGGACGTATTGCTCCTCGACGTGACGCCCCTCTCGCTCGGCATCGAGACGCTGGGTGGCGTCACGACCGTGCTCATCCAGCGGAACACCACGATCCCGACCAAGAAGTCGGAGATCTTCTCCACCGCCGAGGACACCCAGACCACGGTGGAGATCCACGTGCTCCAGGGGGAGCGCCAGCTGGCGAGCGACAACCGCACCATCGGAAAGTTCCAGCTGACCGGCATCCCGCCGGCTCCGCGGGGCGTGCCGCAGGTCGAGGTCACGTTCGACATCGACGCCAACGGCATCTTGCACGTCTCCGCCAAGGACAAGGCGACCGGCAAGGAGCAGAAGATCCGGATCGAGGCCTCTTCCGGCCTGGGGGACAAGGACATCGACAAGATGGTGAAGGACGCCGAGGCGCACGCGGCCGAGGACAAGAAGCGGCGCGAGGACATCGAGCGCCGCAACCGCCTCGACACGCTGGTGTATGAGGTGGAGAAGAACTCGAAAGATTGGGCGGACAAGCTCGACGCCTCGCTCAAGACCCGTCTCGACAAAGGCGTGGAGAGCGCCAAGCAGGCACTGCGCTCCGGCAACGCCGATGAGATCTCGAGGGCACTGGAGGAGCTGCAGCAGGCCTACTCCGCCGCCGGTGCCTCGATGTACGCGGCACAGCGTGGCGCGGGCCCGGCCGACGCCGGAGCCGGTGCGCCTGGAGGAGCGGGTGGAGGGACCGGCCAGCCCGAAGGCGGGGCCGGGGCCGGACAGAAACAGGACAATGTGGTCGACGCGGATTACGAGATTGTGGACGACGACAAGAAGAAGTAACACCCTTTAACGCATGGGATGACGACGCATGTCTGTACGTACGCGTGATTGGTTGAAGTTCGGCACCCTGGTGGCGATCGCCTTCGTGTTCGGCCTGGCGTTCGCGTCAACGCTGGGCCTGCCCAAGAAGGGCGGTGCGGTCGAGTCCATTGCCGCACCGTCGGCCGCCGTCACCGCCCCCGTCCCAACGCCGCAGCTCGCGCTGCCGGTGGTCAAGTCGGTGAGCGACTTGAGCGATGCGTTCGTCGGCGTGGCGGATCACACCAGGCCGGCGGTCGTGTTCATCCGGTCGCAGCACGTGGATCGCGGCGACAACAACCGGCGGCTGCCGCCCGGGTTCGAGGACTTCTTCCCGAACCTCCGCAAGCGTCCGCAGGTCGAGCAGGGCTCGGGGTCGGGCTTCATCGTCTCACCCGACGGTTACATCCTCACCAACAATCACGTGGTCGCGGGCGCCGACAAGGTGACCGTGCGGCTGTACGACAAGCGCGAGTTCACCGCCAAGGTGGTGGGCACCGATCCGAACACCGATGTGGCCGTGATCAAGATCGATGCCAAGAGCCTGCCGACACTCGCGTTCGGCAACTCCGATTCGACGCGGGTGGGCGAGTGGGCGCTCGCCGTCGGGAACCCGCTGGGCGAGGCGTTCGCCTTCACGGTGACCGCCGGCATCATCAGCGCCAAGGGCCGCCTCCTCGCGGGGCTGCAGCAGACGCGCTACTCGATCCAGGACTTCATCCAGACGGACGCCGCGATCAACCCCGGGAATTCGGGTGGGCCGCTCGTCAACATCCGGGGTCAGGTGGTCGGCATCAACTCCGCGATTGCGAGCGAGACCGGGTACTACGCGGGCTACGGCTTCGCCATTCCGATCAACCTCGCGCGCACGGTCATGGACCAGCTCGTGAAGACCGGGCACGTGGAACGGGCCGTGATGGGCATCTCGATCCGCGACGCCAATCAGGAAGATGCCGACGCGGTCGGGCTGAAGCAGATCGCGGGCGTGGTGGTGAACAGCTACACCAACGACGACTCACCCGCGAAAAAGGCGGGGATCCAGCCGGGCGACGTCATCATCGCCCTGGACGGAGAGTCGGTGGAGAACACTCCACAGCTGCAGCAGAGGGTCGGCTTCAAGAAGCCGGGCGAGCCCGTCGAGGTCACGTTCCTCCGCCAGGGAGGCGAGAAGAAGACGGTCACGGTGCGGCTGGCGCGTGCGCCGGGCGACGCCGACAGCGAAGTCACGACCGCTTCATCGAAGTCCAAGTCCGACGCCTCCAGCAAGGAGGAGATGCTCGGCATCTCGGTCGAGCCGCTCACACAGGACGACGCGCAGGACGCCCGCCTCCGGGCGGTGATCCAGCGCGGTGGCGGCTTGGTGGTCACCGACGTCTCGCCCGAGGGTCCCGCGTTCCAGCGGCTCCAGTCGAGCGACGATCCCGGCGGCCCGGACATCATCGTTTCGATGAACGGCACGGCGACGCGCACGCGCACCGCGTTCCGCGAAGCCCTGCGGAAGGTGAAGCCGGGCGACGTCGTGACGCTGCAGGTGCTGTCACGGACCCCCGATACGACGACGGACGGCTGGGCCTCGCGGATCGTCAGGCTGAGGGTACGGTAGGGCGCGACCGCAGCATCACGCTCGCCGCCACCAACTGCCAGAACACGGGAAGCACGAAGGCCGCCTGGTCGGCCTTCGTGTCTTCCCGGAAGAACAGCGCCAGCCCCATCGCGACCGCGCCCGCCGTCACGCCCGCCGTGCCGAGCCAGCGCGGCAGCATTTTCCCGTCGAGCACACCCCAGCCGAATAAACAGGTCGCGACCCCGAGGGCGAACCCCGCCACGCGCTGAGCGGCGAGCGCGAAGGGATGGAGCATGTCGAACGCGAACACCGCCCGCGTGGCCGTCATGCCGGGGTCGGCCATCGTAAAGCTCCGCGCGAGAGACCAACCGGCCCCCGCCATGAACGCGACGATCACCATCCACGCCGCGTAGGCGAACGTGCCCACGATGAGCCCGGCCCGCACCGCGCTTTCCCCCGACGTTCCGGCGTGCACGCGGGCCAGGCCGACGAGGCCCGTGAGCGCCAGCGGGAAGCTGAATAGGAAGCCCCAGTGGATCGCGCGCCAGGCATCGCACTGGGCGATGGTCGTGAGCTGCGCGGCACCGTCGCCCGTGAGGTCGGGATGCAGGGTCCCGGCCACGATCGTGAGGAGTGCGCCCGCCAGCAGACACACGGGGAAGATCAGCGAGCGCGAGAATGGAAGCATGAGAGGGCTCAATCTAGCTCCGGACCGGCCCAACGCTATATTGACGACGGACACCGGGGGAAGACGGAGGTCGGATCATGCAGCTGACGCGAATCCTGCGTGAAGGGTTCATCGCCGGTCTGGTCGGCGCCGCGGCCGTGGCGCTGTGGTTCCTGATCATCGACACGCTCGCCGGCCGCCCCTTCTTCACGCCGGCGATGCTCGGCTCGGCCGTGTTCTGGGGCGTGCACGATCCCGCCCATGTCGTGATCGAATACTCCCGCATTATCGGCTACACCATGATCCATGTCAGTGCCTTCATTATCGTCGGCACGATCTCCGCGGTGCTCGCGGCAGAGGTGGAAGTCGCGCCCCCGACGCTGTACCTCGTCGTGGTCTTCTTCGCGATCTTCGAGTTCGGGTTCTACGTGACCGTCGCCATCATCGCGCAGCCGCTCCTCGGCTCGCTCGCGTGGTGGAACGTGGCCATCGGCAACGCCATCGCGGCGTACGGCATGGGCTACTATCTCTGGCGCGAGCACCCCAAGATCGCGGAGACCCTCAAGCTGCACCCGCTCGGCGAAACGGACGAGGGGGAGTAGCGCTCCCATAGGCTTCCAGCGGCACCGCTCTCTCTGCATCACCTGCCTCTTCTCGCGCGCTCCACCGGAACCACACCACCCCCCCCGCGACCCAGAGGTACATCGTCCCCACCACCCACATCAGCAACCCGCCCAGCTGCTGATCCGCGAGCGGTGTGAGGCCCCAGACCCGGGGTGCCGTCGCGTAGAACGGATACAGGACCGTTTCGGCGAGGGTGATCATCGCGCCCGCGAGCGACATCGGGAGCCCGAGTAAGAAGAGATAGACGAGCTGCGTGGGGTAGCTGGCGCGTGGGACCTCAGGCACCGGCGACAAGATCGGCCACCACATGATCACCGCCGTCGCCATGAACACCAGGTGCTGCACGATGTGCAGTGGATGATGCTCGAGCGCCGCTTGGTAGAAGTGTGGGAAGTGCCACAACGTGATCGGCACCGAGAACAGAATCCCCGCCACGAGCGGACGAGTCGCCCAGCGCGCAAACGCGACGAACCAGGGGGGCCGGAGCAGCGGCCTGACCACCCACGCGGGCGTGCCATAGAGAAGCAGCGGGGGGAAAGCGAGCGTGAGCACGAGGTGCTGCGCCATGTGGGCGCTGAACAGATACGAATCAGACAGGTTGTGGAGCGGACCATTGAGCGCGAGGCCGAGCACGATGAGCGCCGCCACGAACGCCACGACCCGCCGCTCCGGCGCCCTCTGCCCCCCCCAAAACACATAGAGCCCGCCCAGCAGGACGAGCCCGATGATCACGCTCGGATGCAGATCCCAGTGCCGCCATGCGTCGGCGGGTGGGGGAGAAGCGGTCATCCGGCCCCCGCGGCACCTCTCAGCGTAAGGGTCCCGTAGAAGAGGAACATGAGCGCCACCATGACGCCCACGGCGAGCAGGAGCGGGGCGCCGAACAGGAACGTGAAGAACTTGCTGTCGGCCTTCAGGTGCATGTAGAACATCACCACCAGCGTGAACTTGACAGCCGAGAGGATGAGCAGCACCGGCACGAGCACCGGATGGAACGCCGGTACGTAGAACACCCCGACCTCGAGCACGGTCAGAATCACCAGCACGGCCGCCACGCGCAGGTACACGTCGGCCGTCGGGTGGGCATGCTCTCTCGTTTCAGTGTCCGCCATTCGCTGCCCCTCCCCAGCAATGAGTCTGCTACTGAATCAGGTATACCACCGTAAATATCACGATCCAGACGACGTCCACGAAATGCCAGTACAGCCCGGTGATCTCGACGGTCGTGGCGTTCCCGGGACCCAGCTTCCCCTGCAGGGCGCGGACCCAGAGCGTGAGAAGCCAGAGGACGCCGACGGCCACGTGGGCGCCGTGCGTGCCGGTCAGCACGAAGAACGTGCAGCCGAACAGATTGGTTTGGAGCGTGAGGCCCTTGTGGACGAACTCCGTGAACTCGATCACCTGCCCGCCGAGGAAAATCAGGCCGAGCAGCGCCGTCGAGAAGAGCCAGATCTTCCCCCACTTCATGTCGCCCCGCTGCACCGCGGCGAGCGCCAGCACCATCATCAGGCTCGACATCAGGAGATCGAACGTGCTGACCGAGGTGAAGGGGATGTTAAGGATCTCGTGGGGGTACGGCCCGACGACGCTTTTTCCCTTGTAGATCAGGTACGTGGAGATCAACGAGCCGAACAGCAGGCACTCGGAGCCGATAAAGGCCCAGAAGGCCATTTTCCGGCTGTCGAGCCCCATGCTGGTGTGATGCGCGGTCGCCGCGTGCGTCATCGCTCAGACCTCAAAGGGCTCGAAGGCCCAGCGGTAGATCCCGAACAGGAGCAACGCCACCCCGACGAAAACGACCCACATCGTCTGGGTGAGCGCCGCGAGCGCCATCACCGGCAGGCCCAGCGCCGCGACCAGAGGCCACCACGAGCCCCCGGGCACGTGGATCGGCGCGGGGGGCACGGCCGGAGGATCCTGTATCGGCTCGTGGCGTTCGGTCCGCCACCGCGGCAGCCGACCCGCGACCGTGGGGATGACCGAGAAGTTGTAGACCGGCGGCGGCGACGGAATGCTCCACTCGAGAGTCGCACCACCCCAGGGGTCGTTTGACGCGGGCCGCCCGCGCCGGCTGGTCCACCACATGTTGAACAGGAAGACGAGGATCGCGAGCCCGATCAAGAACGCGCCCACGGTGGACACGAGGTTCAGGTCGCTCACGCCCAGCTCCGGGCCGTAGGTGTAGATGCGGCGGGGCATGCCGAGCAGCCCGATGAAGTGCATCGGGAAGAACGCGAGGTTCATCCCCACGAACTGCAGCCAGAAGTGCCACTTCCCGAGCGCCTCGCTCAAGAGCCGGCCGGTCATCTTGGGCCACCAGTAATAGATCCCGGCGAAGAGCCCCATGATGGTGCCGCCGAACAACACGTAGTGGATGTGCGCCACCACGTAATACGTGTCGGTTTGCTGGAGGTCCGCGGGGGGGGAGGCGTGCGTCACGCCCGAGAGCCCGCCGATGATGAACATCGCGATGAAGCCGACCGCGAAATGCAGCGCGGTGGTCCCGCGAATCGCACCGCCCCACAGCGTGGCGATCCAGTTGAAGATCTTCACGCCGGTCGGCACGGCGATGAGCATGGTGGTCGCGGCGAACACCGAATCGGCGATCGGTCCCAGGCCCACGGCGAACATGTGGTGGCTCCACACGCCCCAGCCCATGAATCCGATGAGGATTCCCGAGTAGACCACCACCGGGTAGCCGAACAGGGGCTTGCGGGAGAACGTGGGCAGCACCTCGGACACGATCCCCATCGCGGGCAGGATGAGGATGTACACCTCGGGGTGTCCGAACAACCAGAACAAGTGCTGCCATAGGAGCGGCGTCGCTCCAGCCTCGTGCACGTAGAAGTGCGTGCCGAAGAAGCGGTCGAACATGAGAAACACGAGCGCGACCGTGATTACGGGGAAGGCAGTAATGATCAGGAACTGCGTGATCAGCGCCATCCACGTGAACGTCGGGAGCCGCATCATCTTCATCCCCGGCGCTCGCAGATTGAGGATGGTCACGATGAAGTTGAACCCCGCGGCGAGCGACGAGATGCCCAGGATCTGCAGTCCGAGCAACCAGAAGTCGATGTTCGGCCCGGGAGAGAACTGCCGCTCGGTGAGATTCGCGTAGCCGAACCAGCCCGCGTCGGGCGCGACGTTCAGGATACCGGCGTGGAACAGGGGGCCCGTGACCCAGCTCGCATTGAGAAACAGCCCACCGCAAAGAAACACCCAGTAGCTGAAGGCGTTGAGCCGCGGGAAGGCCACGTCGCGCGCGCCGATCTGCAGCGGGATGATGTAATTGAAGAAGCTCGCCGAGAGCGGCATCAGGGCCAGGAACACCATGGTGGTGCCGTGCATGGTGAACAGCTGGTTGTACGTCTCGGCGCTCACAAGATGCCCGTTCGGCTGGGCGAGCTGCGCCCGGATCACGAGCGCCTCGATGCCTCCGATCAGGAAGAACCCGAACGCGGTCCAGAAATAGAGCAGTCCGATCCGCTTGTGATCGGTGGTGGTGAGCCAGCTCTTCACTTGAGACTCTGCAGGTAGGCGACGAGCGCCGCGATGTCGGCGTCCGTCAGGGGCGGCTGCATGCGCGTCATGAGAGCGCCGGGCTTCAGTGACGGGGCGTCGGCGATCCAGCGCGCCAGATGGGCGGAATCGTTCGGGAACAGGCCGGCCGCGATGGTCGTGCGGCTGCCCACGTGGGTCAGGTTCGGCCCGATGATCCCGGGCGATACGCCCTGGATCGTGTGGCAGCCGATGCACGCCGACCGCGAGTAGACCGTCTTGCCCTGCTCCGCGAGGCTCGCTTTCGGGGGCAGCGCGGGTGCGGCCTTCTCGTCATCCACCCACGCCTGGAAGGCCGAGTCGCGATCCACCAGCACGCGGAGCCGCATGTTGCCGTGCGACGCCCCGCAGAACTCGGCGCACTGGCCGGAGTAATCGCCCGTTGAGTCGGCGCGGAACGCGATGTAGTTCACACGGCCCGGGATGGCGTCCCGCTTCCCGCCGAGCACCGGTGCCCAAAAGGAATGGATCACATCGGCTGAGGTGATCGCCACCTGGACGGACTTCCCGACGGGCACGTGCATCTCGTTGGCCGTGGTGATCCCCAGGTCGGGGTACTTGTACTCCCACCACCACTGGTGGCCCACGACTTCGACCTTGAGCGCGTCCGGCGGCACGTCTCCCGCGGTCGTGAAGATCGTGCGCACGGTGGGCACCGCGACGAAGACGAGGATCACGGCGGGTGCCAGCGTCCAGGCGATCTCGAGGATGGTGTGACCGTGCGTGGGTTTGGGCTCCGCCCGCCCCTCGCGATGGCGGAAACGGATGATGGCGAACAGGAGCAACGTCTCGAGCACGATGAACACGACGACGGCCCACCAGAAGATGTCGCGAAACAGGACGTCGGAGGCGCGGGCGAAGTCGGACCGGGGGGCGAAGGTCGATTGTGGGTAAGGACCGCCGCAGCCGAGCAGCCAGAGCGCGACGGAGGTCAACCACCATCGATATCGAAGCACGGGCGCGGAAAGTCCTCGAGTGACGGTCGGCAAAACCTCGGAGACACTACCACGACCCGGCCTCCGCGTCTACCCCGGCAACGGTGCGGGCGCTCTTGACAGTCGCGAAGTCATGTAACCGATTACATCCCCATGGTCACGATCCGAGACGTGGCACGCGCGGCGCGAGTCTCCGTCGCCACGGTCTCGCGGGTCCAAAACGAAAGCAGCCTGGTCACGGAGCCGACGCGCCGTCGCGTCCGCACCGTGGCGCGCCGACTCGGCTACACGCCCCACGCCGCCGCCCGCAGCCTCTCCACCCGCCGGACGTCGAGCATCGGCGTGCTGCTCCCCGACCTGTACGGCGAATTTTACGCCGAGCTGATCCGCGGCATCGACCAGACCGCCCAACGCCAGGGCTATCACCTGCTGATCGCGAGCTCACACAACGACCGCGCGACCATCGAGGCGGCGCTCCAGGCGATGCGCGGCCGCGTGGACGGTTTGATTCTCATGTCGCCGGGGTCCGGGGCCCACGTCCCGGTCCGCGATCTGCCCGAGCGTTTTCCCGTCGTGTTGCTCAGCAGCAACGCGTCCGCCCGGTCGTTCGACTCGATGGTCGTGGCGAACCGACAGGGCGCCTACGAAATGGTGCGGCATCTCCTGGCCCTGGGGAATCGGCGCATCGCGATGATCACGGGGCCGTCGAGCAACTTCGATGCGGTCGAGCGATGGCGCGGCTATCGGGCGGCCCTGGAGAGCGCGAAGGTCCGCCGGGCGCGGCAGTGGGAAGTGGCGGGCGACTTCACCCAGGCCTCGGGGTTCGAGGCGTGCCGCACGCTGCTGCGATGCGAGCCCCGGCCGACGGCGATCTTTGCCGGGAACGATGCGATGGCGATCGGCGCGCTCTCGGCGCTGGCCGAGGCGGGCGTGCCGGTGCCGGGGGAGATGGCGGTGGCCGGGTTCGACGACATTCCGATGGCGCGCTACATGCACCCGCCCCTGTCCACGGTGCGGGTGGACATCAGCGCCGTGGGCGAGCGGGCCGCCAGGCGGCTGCTCGACGCCGTCGGGAACGGGCGCCGGCATCACAACCGGCGGGAGACGTTGCCGGTGACGTTAGTCGTGCGGGAATCCTGCGGCGGGCGAGGCGAGCCGGCCGCTTTTTCACCTCGTCGTCAGGAGGGAACATCATGAGAGTCCAGTCTTGGTTGTGCCGCCTGGGCCTGGTGGTGGCGTCGGTGGCCGCGGTCGCGGGCTTCCCGTCGCGAGCCGCGGCGCAGACGAGCACCGGCAGCATTCGCGGCTACGTCACAGACTCGGCCGGCACGCCGATGGAGGGCGCCCGTGTGGTCGCGGTGAGCGTGCTCTCAGGCGCGCAGCGCGAGGCCACGAGCCAGAGTCGGGGCTATTATGCGCTCCTCGGTCTCGTCCCCGGTGAGTATGACGTGACCGCACGTCAGATCGGCATGGCGCCTCAGAAGATTCGCGCGCGCGTCCTGGTCGGCGGGGTGTATCCGTTGGACTTCAAGCTTGCGGCCAACGCCATTCAGCTGGAAGCCGTGACCATCGCTGCGGCGAGCGGCATCGAGACACGCACTTCCGAGGTCGCGACAAACATCACCCAAAAGCAAATCGAAGCTCTGCCGACCGCGAGCCGCAACTTTCTCGACCTGGCCGCCTTGGCGCCCGGGGTCACCGTATCCGAGGATCGGGTGAACGGAGTCGGGTTCCGAACCTTCCAAGGAGGCGGCTCGAGCCCGAATCAAAGCAACATTTTTGTCGACGGCACTAGCCTCAAGAACGACCTGACGGCCGGCGGTGTCAGCGGTCAGGACGCAAGCCGCGGCAACCCGTTCCCGCGGAACGCGATCCAGGAATACCGCGTCATCACCCAGAACTTCAAGGCCGAATACCAGGACGCCGCTAGTGCAATCATCACCGCGACCACGAAATCAGGTGGGAACAAGTGGGCGGGGACCGCGTCCTTCGGTTATCAGAACAAGGGTCTCGTGACGCTTGACACTTTCCAGATAGCGGCTAAGCACGTTGCCGATAGCATTGCCCAGGCAACCGGTAAGCCTTCGACGTTCAATAAGCCAGACTACACGCGGTCTCTCGTGAGCTTCAGCGTCGGCGGGCCAATACAGAAGGACAAGCTGTTCTTCTTCGGAGCGTACGAGGGGAATTACCAGAATCGTGACAACCTCATCTCCTTCACACCGCCGAATAACCCCAACCTCGCGCCGTTCAACCTCACACAATACAACGGGAACTTCACTTCGCCGTTCCGTGAGTCCCTCGGGTTCGGCAAGTTGACTTACAATATCAACGAAAAGTCCACACTCGAGTTCAGCGTCAGCGACCGACACGAAACCGACGTGCGGGACTTCGGCAACGTGAACTGCCCCTCCTCAATGTGCGCGTTCCAAGAAGCCGTCAATTATCGCGATAACGTGACGATCGGGCAGGCCAGGTACAATCGTTTCTCCGGTGCGTGGCTCAACGAGGTGAAGCTGGACTATTCACGGTTCCAACGGAACCCCGCCCCGAATACACCAGGAATGGTGGCTCAGGTCTTTCACTACCCCGGCCAAGACGCACAGATCGGGAGCAACTTGAGCAGCCAGGACTTCGTTCAAAAAGGCTTTGGAATCCGTGACGACATTACGTACTCGGGCTTTCAAGGAGCCGGACAGCACGTTTTCAAGGGCGGCGTGAGCGTCGACTTCGACAGCTACGACATCAACAAGCGCAACAACGAAACCCCGAAGTTCGAGTATGCGCAGTACGTGGATCCCAACAGTTACGGTTGGACCACCGACACGACCGCTCTAAAGTTTAACTTCCGGAATCCTTTTGTCCTGTCGTATGGGACCGGCATCGGCTTCGTCAGCACGAACAACACGCGGGTCGGCGCCTACATTCAGGACGACTGGAGCCCAACACCCCGGTTGACGTTCAATCTCGGTATCCGGTGGGATTTCGAGACGAACATGATCAACACGAGCTACGTCACGCCGAAGGAGGTCGTCGATACTCTCACGCGGTATGTGGACTCGATGCCGGCGCCGCACTTGGACCTGAGTCGGTACATCAGCACGGGAAGCAACCGGAGCCCCTTCTACGGCGCCTTCCAGCCACGCATTGGGTTCTCGTATGCCCTGGACGCGGAAAGCAAGACGACGGTGTTCGGCGGCTTCGGGATCTTCTACGATCGTTCGATCTTCGACTTCTCGGTCGACGAGATTCAGAAGCTCACGCATCCCACGTACACCATCCGCTTCGCCGACCCGGATTCGGCACCCAAGGCCGGACAAGTGGCCTGGAGCAACACCTACCTCACCACCGATACGGCAACCCTGAACGCCCTGGTCCACACCTCCGGCCTGCCGGAAGCCTTCTTGCTCGACAACAAGATGAAGCCACCCAAATCCACGCAGTGGAACCTGGGTGTGCGTCGAGTTCTGGGCGCCTGGGTCGGTGCCGTCACCTATCAGGGTCAACGTGGCACCAACCTTTTCACGTACAATTGGGCGAACTTTGGCCTGCAACCGAATGGTTCCTGTGTACCAGGCTGCCCCGGCTTCAACATCGGGGCACACGGGTTCGCGAATATCATCTACTCGACGAACGACGGGAAGACGTGGTATGACGCAGTTACGCTGCAGTTCGACCGTCCGTACCGTCGTTCGAGTGACAACTTTGGATGGGGTGGAGGGGTCCAGTTCACGTACGCCAGACGCTCCATTGCCGGCGTCGATAACCTGAATGATATCACGTCGTCTTTCCCCGGCGGATTCCCGCGAGCGGTCGGCATCCCCAAGCACTCCGACAATGGTGGGAACGACGAGCGTCAACGCATCGTCGCCAACTGGGTGATGGACATGCCGTACCTCCTCGGGATCCAGTTCGGCGGGCTGCTCACGCTCGGTAGCGGCGCGAGGCTCGACATCGGCTGCGCCGCCCGGTTCTGCGGGCCGGGCACGTACGTCAACGGTGGGTTCACTCCCCCGGTGTACAATGGCGTAATCCCGGGAGGGTGGGCTTACCGCCGAATTGACCTCAAGTTTCGGAAGGACTTCCCGCCGTTCTCCGGCACCCAGCTCGGGGCGACGTTAGACCTGTTCAACATCTTCAACTTCCAGAACTTTGGCTGCTACGACGTCGGGTTCAATTCGCCCACGCAAGGCCATTCCACCTGCCTGCTCAGTGACCCGCGCCGCGTCCAACTCGGCGCCGAGTATAGTTTCTGACCTCACCCGTTGCGGGCCATCGATG
>DASZCN010000039.1:0-6693 GCA_035943095.1 Gemmatimonadales bacterium
TTCTCGGCGCGGTTGATCAGGTCGGTGATGTTCGACCGGATCAGTGTCGAGAGACGATCAAAGATTCCCATGAGAATCCTCGGTGTCCTGGCGGGCGGTCACTGTCCCGCACCTAACTTCCGCTCGCGCCGTTCGGCGAGCGTCCGCTCGGCGAAATCTAAGCGCTCCGCCAGCTCGGAAACCTGGCCCTGAAGCTGCACAACCTGCTGTTCCAATGCCGCCACGCGCTGGGGATCTTCCCCTCCGCCGAGTCGACGCTGCGTGCGCGGCATCGCCTGGTCGATCACGTAGTTCAGGTCCATGCCGGGCGGCTGCGGGGGCCCTTGCATCACGTGGAGCCCGTACGCCGCTCGCCAGCCGGCAGTTTCCCTTCCGCATCACGCGTCTTGGCCAGGAGTCGCTCCGTAAAATCTACTCGCTCCGCGAGTTCCGCCACCTCACGCCGTAATTCCTCCATCGCCGCAAGGACGTCCTCCTGCCCCGCCCCCGCGTTCGCCGCTGCATCACTCCGCGCCTTGAGCGTCGCCGTTTGCGCCTTGGTCAGCGCTCGAACGATCAGCCACGAAAAGAATCCGCCGAACAGGACGATGGGAATCAAGGGGCCCAGCGTGTCCGGACTCATCAGCTTTTCGGGGGCCCGATCCGCTGATCTTCGCGGTTCTTGGCCAGCAGCCGCTCGGCGAAGTCCATACGCTCGCTCAGCTCCCCCACTTCCGTCCGGAGCTGCTGTAGGTCGCCCTCGACCTCCGATCGCAGCTGGTCGAGCTCGCGGTGAACATCCTCGGGTACACCCGTGCCGCCCGACCGGCGAATCCGCTCGGCAATGGCCCTCCCCACCGGCGAAAACGCGAGACAAATGCACGTCCCACCGCCAAACAACATGACGATCGCCAGGACCCCTTCGATGTCCATGCTCAGCGTGGCGGCGCGAGGCGGTCGACGTGGCGCTCCTTGGCGAGCAACCGCTCGGTGAAGTCGACTCGCTCCTCGACCTCACCCACGCGGCGCCGGAGCTCTTCCACTTCCGCGGCCAGCCGCTCCGCCTCCATCGCCCCAAACCCCGCGGCACCCAGCGGGACACCCTGCTTCGCCGCCTTGAACGCGAGCCACTGCTCGTCCGTCTTCGACCACCCGCGGATCCACTCCGCGAGCGCCTTCCCCATCGGCCCCCGCAAGACCACCGCCGTGCCGATGATGAGCGCGAGCCCGATCATCGTCACCGCAGGCACCCATGGTTCCATCAGCGGTCTCCTCCTGCGTGAACTTACCGACCTAGTCGCCTACCGCCAGCGCCTTACGCAGGAACTGGCCTGTAAATGACGTCTTTACCCGCGCGACGTCCTCGGGCGTACCCGACGCGACCACCCGACCCCCGCTCGCGCCGCCTTCCGGTCCGAGGTCGATCACCCAGTCTGCCGTCTTCACGACATCCAGGTTGTGCTCGATCACCACCACGGTGTTCCCCTTGTCCACCAGCCGATGCAGCACCTCCAGGAGCAGGCGCACGTCCTCGAAGTGCAAGCCTGTGGTCGGCTCGTCCAGGATGTAGAGGGTACGGCCCGTGTCGCGCTTGGCCAGCTCGGTGGCGAGCTTGACCCGCTGTGCCTCACCGCCGGACAGCGTCGTCGCCGACTGGCCGAGGTGGATGTAGCCCAATCCTACGTCGTTCAGGAGCTCCAGTTTCGTGCGGATGCGCGGCTGGTTCTCGAAGAAGTCCAGCGCCTCGGCCACCGAGAGGTCCAGCACATCGGCGATGGACTTTCCTTTATAACGGACCTCGAGGGTCTCGCGGTTGTAGCGGCGGCCCTTGCAGACCTCGCACGGCACGTAGACGTCGGGCAGGAAATGCATCTCGACCTTCACGAGCCCGTCGCCCTGACACGCCTCGCAACGACCGCCCTTCACGTTGAAGGAGAACCGCCCCGGTCCGTAGCCACGGATCTTGGACTCGGGCAGGTAGGTGTAGAGCTCCCGAATCGGGGTGAACAGGCCCGTGTACGTGGCCGGATTGGAACGCGGCGTGCGACCGATGGGGCTCTGATCGATGTCGATGACCTTGTCGATCAGGTCGAGGCCCTCGAGGCGGTCGTGCGCGCCGGGCATCACCTTGGCGCGGTAGAAGTGGCGCGCCAGGGCACGATAGAGGATGTCGGTGACGAGCGTGGACTTCCCCGAGCCGGACACGCCCGTGACCGCAACGAAGAGGCCCAGGGGGAACTCGATCGTCAGATCCTGAAGATTGTGTTGCCGGGCTCCAATGACCCCGAGCTTGCGCTCGGGGTGGGGTGCACGGCGCTGCGGAGGGACCGGGATTCGCAGCTCACGGCGCAGATAACGCCCCGTGAGGGAGTCGGGGTGGTCGAGCACGTCCTTGAGCGTTCCCTCCACCACCACTTCCCCTCCGTGCCGGCCAGCCCGGGGGCCCAGGTCCACCAGGTGATCCGCAGCGCGGATCGTCTCCTCGTCGTGCTCCACGACCAGGACGGTGTTGCCCAAGTCCCGCAGCTCCTTGAGCGTCGTCAGCAGGCGGGCGTTGTCCCGCTGGTGCAGTCCGATCGAGGGCTCGTCGAGGATGTACAGCACGCCGACCAGCCGGCTGCCGATCTGGGTCGCCAGGCGGATACGCTGCGCCTCGCCGCCCGAAAGTGAGTCCGCCGACCGGCCCAGGGTGAGGTACTCGAGGCCGACATTGCGAAGGAAGCGGAGGCGGTCGGTGACCTCTTTCAGAATCGGCCGCGCAATCTCCGGATCCAGTCCGGCGCGACCGTTGCCGCGCAACGGGATGCCGTCGAAGAACGCCAGGGCGTCTCCCACGGGCAGGTCCGCCACGTCGCCGATGCTCCTGCCGTGCACCAGGACGGACAGGCTCTCGGGCCGGAGCCGCTTGCCGCCGCACGTCGGGCACGGCTGCTCGATCATGTACTCCTCGAGCTGCTCGCGCACACTGTCGGACGCGGTCTCCCGGTAGCGACGCTCCACGTGCTTCAACACGCCGTCCCATCCCGACTCGTACTGCCCGTGCCATCGCTCGCTGTCGTACTGGAACGTGAGCTTTTTTCCGGGGGCGCCGGAGAGCACCACCTTTTTCACCGCCGCCGGAAGGTCGTTCCACGGTGTGTTCAGGTCGAACTTGAACGCGCGCGCCAGGCTCGGCAGGATCACCTTGCGCACGTAACCGCTCGGCTCTCCCCACGGGAGAATGACGCCCTCGAGGATCGACAGGGACGCGTCCCCCAGCACCAGGTCGGAGCTCACCTCGCGGCGGGTCCCGAGACCCGAGCAATCGGGGCACGCACCGAACGGCGAGTTGAACGAAAACTGCCGCGGCTCGAGCTCGGGGAGCGACAGGCCGCACACGGGGCACGCGTATCGCTCCGAGAACAGGGTGGACGCGGGACCGCTCCCAGTGCGGTGCTGCACCACCTCCACCGTGCCGTCGGCTGCCTTGAGCGCCGTCTCGATCGAATCGGCGAGCCGCGCGCGGTCCGCCCGCCGCACGACGAGCCGGTCCACCACGACGGCGATGTCGTGGTTCTGGCGGCGATTGAGTTTCGGCGCCTGCGAGAGATCGTACGTCTCGCCGTCCACGCGCACCCGCACGAACCCCTGTTTGCGCGCGGCCTCGAACACGTCGCGGAACTCCCCCTTGCGGCCGCGGACCAGTGGGGCGAGCACCTCGAGCTTGGTGCCTTCGGGCCAGGCCATCACGAGATCGGTGATCTGCGACGCGGTCTGGCGCTGGATCGGCGAGCCGTCCTTGGGACAGTGCGGCGTGCCGAGCCGCGCCCATAGGAGACGCAGATAGTCATAGACTTCGGTGATGGTCCCGACCGTCGAGCGCGGATTGTGACCGGCTGACTTCTGTTCGATCGAGATGGCCGGGGACAGCCCTTCGATGGCATCCACGTCCGGCTTTTCCATGAGGCCGAGGAACTGACGGGCGTAGGCAGAGAGCGACTCGACGTAGCGACGCTGCCCTTCGGCATAGATCGTGTCGAAGGCGAGTGAAGATTTTCCCGATCCCGAGAGGCCGGTGATGACGGTCAGGCTGTCCCGGGGGATTTCGACGGTGATGTCCTTGAGGTTGTGCTCGCGGGCGCCTCTGACAACCAAAGACTCGCTGGACATAGACTCGGAGCCTACTCGCTTGCCGGTTCCCGGGTCAACTCTCCTTGTTCTGGGAGCAGGGAGCTGGGAGCGGTCCCTGCCGGTGCAGCGGAGGGTACCGCTCCCTGCTCCCCGCTCCCGATGTTCTCTTGCCTAACCCCCGTCCTCTCCCTACGTTAGCCCTCCCCATGGCCGAGACCGCGCTGGTAGCGCTCACGACGCTCGCGACCGAAGCCGAGGCACGGACGCTCGTCACAGCACTGCTCGAGGCGCGGTTGATAGCTTGCGGCACGCTCATTCCAGGCGCCCGCTCCATTTACCGCTGGGAGGGAGCGGTGACGGAGGAGGCCGAAGTGGTGGTGCTGCTGAAGACCGAAGACTCCAAGTGGGATGCGCTCTGCGGTGCCGTTCGGGAGCGTCACCCCTATCAGGTTCCGGAGCTGCTCGCCATGCCGGTCGAGCGCGGGCTCGACCTGTATCTCTCCTGGCTGACCAGTGAGGTGCTCGGGTGATCCGAAAGCGCGAGCCGCGGTGGCAATCGGCGGTAGAGCGGGCCCGCGTGGCGGCCGAGCTGATCGAGGAGGCCGAATCCCTCACCGAGACCAGCACCATCGCGTCGCCGGCGGACGTGGCCCGCGCGGGTCTCCCGCCACCGGTCACCGCGGAGCTGCCGGTCCTCCCCCCCGCCCCGGCGCCGGCCGTGACGGGGGGGGGCGTAGCCGACCAACCGGCCGCCCTCACGCTCGACGACCACCTCGCGGTCGATCCGGACAACGTGGCGCTGCTGGTCCAACGCGCCGCCGTGCTTGCGGCGGCCGGGCATTACAGCGCGGCGCGGCGGGATTACGAGCACGCCATACGACAAGATCCGGCGCACGGCGCGGCCCTGACGGGACTCGGCGTGTTGCTCTCCCGCAAGGGTCTCTGGGCCGAGGCGGTGTCGAGGCTGCGTCAGGCGGCGGAGGTCGACGCCGCGCGCGCGACGGCGTGGTACTACCTGGGCGAAGCCCTCAACCACGTGGACGACCTCGATGGTGCGCACAGCGCGTACGAGCGCGCGGTCGAGCTCGAGCCCAGCAACGCCAAGGCGCTCTACGGCCTCGGGATTGTGCTCGACCGGCTCAATCGCCCGGACGAGGCCACGCGGATGTACCGCCGATCGCGGGAGGCCACGGGCAGGTGATCCGCGTGGTCGTGGACGATCTTGCGTTCCTCGCGGCCGATGCGGTGGTACGTCCTGCGACGACGCGTCTCGCACCCACGACACCGGCGGTCCGGCGACTCGAGACCGTCGCCGGTCCCAACTTCGCGGACCGCCTCCGGCTCCAGAAGGAGCTCGCGGTTGGTGCGGCGGTCGTCACGGCCGGCGGAGGTGATCTGCCGGCCGAATTCGTGATCCACGCTGTGATCCAGAGCGAGACGGAGCCGGTGACGCGGGACGGCGTCGCCCGCGCCTGGCGCTCCACTTTGCAACAGGCGCAGGAATGGGAGTTCTCGAGCGTAAGCGTGCCGCCGCTTGGGACCGGTGCGGGAAACCTCTCCATGGAGGACGCCGCGGCGATCATGGTCCCGATTCTTGAGGCGCATCTCGGCGGAGCCGACTTCCCGTCGAGCGTGTCCATTGTCGTCGAGACCGCGGCGGACCGCGACGCTTTTGAAGCGGTCTTGCGGCAGCACGGTATCGAGGCCGGACCGTGACGCGCCGTACGCTCGCCGGGGCGATCCTGGCCGCGTGGCTGCTGTCGCTGGGCTGGCTGATGAAGCGCCAGGTATTCCGCCCTGCGGGAGCGCGCCTGGCGGAGGCCGCACTCAGCGTCCCCCCGGGCGCCGCGTACTACCGTCTCGAGCTCGGCGGCCAGCAGGTCGGATTCGCGTCGTCCACGATCGACACCACTCCGACCGCCATCCGCGTCACCGACATTCTGGTGTTGCGCTATCCTGCGGCGGGCGTTTGGCACCGCACCGCCGCGCTGAGTCGGGCCGTGCTCTCTCGCGGGCTTCGCCTCGAGAGCCTCGACTCGAAGTTCGACGGAGATCCCGGACGCTTCGCGGTCGGTGGCCTCGTAAACAGCGACACGTCGCTCACAGTGACGATCGCTTCGGCAACGGACTCCACGACGACGCGCATCGCGCTCACGCATCCGATCCTGCTACCGACCGTCATGCCGCTGCGCCTAGCATTCGGTGGCGAGCTGAAACCGGGGCACTCGTACGCGAGTGCCGTCTTCGACCCGATCTTGCTTGTCGAGCGACCGGTGCGCGTCATGGTCGGCCACGACTCGACGCTTGTGGTGGCGGACAGCGCCGGGTACGACTCGACGGCCATGGCGTGGATCCCGGTTCGGTTCGACACTGTGCGGGCATTCCTCATCACGCAAACGGACGGGGACGTGACGACGAAGACCTGGATCGATGGGCAGGGGCGCGTGGTGCGGGCCGAGACCCCCGCGGGCTTCAGGATCGAACGAACGGCGTTCGAGCTGGCCTTTGAGAACTTCCGGCGCCGGGACACGACGCACCTGGCGCACGCGAGCGCGTCCTCGCCGGCGGGGAGCGTGGTCGCCACGACGGCGATCGCCGCGGGCA
>DASZCN010000040.1:0-1527 GCA_035943095.1 Gemmatimonadales bacterium
ACTGGCTTCGGCACGCCCGGAAAGGCAGTGAAGATCTCCGGCGATACGCGTGTCAGCTCGCTCAAGGCTTCCGGGTCGGCTCCGCCGATCGCCCGTTGCAGCGTCAGTTGCTTGATCAGCTCCGCAAGCACCGCGAACGGCAGTTCCCGCTCCGCTTCATATGCCTGCGCCCGCGCGATGGCCGCGCCCTCCATTTGACACGTGGACACGAACGCGTTCACCAGCGTCGTCTTCCCGACACCTGGGTCGCCAAGTACCACGACGATGCGGGGCTCCCGGCGCCGCACCTGCAACCAGGCGTCATATAGGCGGGAGAACTCGTTCTCGCGACCGATCAGGGTTTCGGCCTCGAAGCGCCGCTCCTGGCGCTCGGAGACCTGGCCCGCCCCAGCCGCCGCCCCCGCCCCCGCCCCCACTGGCCGCGGTGCCGCGCGCCGCCCTTCGCGCAGCAGGTTCGCGATCCGCGTCAGGTCCATGCTTGGTTTGGCGCCGAGCTCCTCGGCGAGGCGCGCCTCGAATCGAGCGTACGCCTTGAGCGCATTGCTACGGTCTCCGACCCACGCACGCGCCTCCATCACACCGCGGACCGCATCCTCGGACAACGGGTCGAGCTCGAAGAGCAGTTGCGCGTGTTTTTCGACCGCCGAGAAGTCGCCGAACCGACGTCCGGCGTCCATCTGCTTCACGAGGCAGTCGCGGATCCGAGGCATGAGCCTGGCTCGCTGCTCGTCTTTCCACTGCTCGAACTGGACGGCTCCCGGGACCTCGAAGCCGTCGAGAAACTGCCCGCGGATGGCGGGTTCATTGGCGTCGAGCGTTCCCACATCGGCCTGCACGACACCGGGGGCCAGTCCGACGGATGCCCGCTGAACTATGAGGTGCTCGCGACCGATCTTCGCTTTGAGCACGGTCAGCGCCTGAGCGAGGGAGTGGCGCGCCCGCACCGCCGGGACGTCCGGCCACAGCAGGTCCATCAGGTAGTCGCGCGTGAATCGTCTTCCCGCTTCAACGGCGAGGCGGATCAGTAGCGCGAAGTGCTTCCTGGTGCGGAAACGGATTTGGTCCCCGGCCTCGGTGAGAAGCAGCGGGGCCCCGAGACTAAGGAGGTGTAGGTGCGCCAAGCGGACGGCTCGCAGCGTTTCGGAATGCTACTATTAGGCAGCAGATTCAACGCGGTGTCAACATGCTGGGTTAGAAGCGGTTAAGGCTCCATCGCACATAGTCGAGCCGGGACTATCAACGGGTGTTCGTGCCCTAGCGATGGTCCAGACCGGGCGCTACAATCGGCAACTTCACACCGGAGGAAGAGCCATGCGAGCACGTTTGGTCATCCCCGTTCTTGCCGCCGCCAGCGTCGGCCTACTCGGCTGCGACCGGGTCCCGACTAATTCTCAGAGCCCGTACCGCCCGTCGTTCATTACCAACGGCACGCTCGACGGCGATGCCCATCCCGCGGTCGTCCTGATCATCATGGACGTCGCGGGGACGCCCGCGTTTCGCTGCTCGGGCACGCTCATCGCCCCGAAG